>NZ_KB235896.1:2513402-2813402 GCF_000332135.1 Anabaena sp. PCC 7108 | reverse complement strand
TTAGTCAATCCTCTTGGTACCAAAATCTGGATAGGTCCTATATTTAATCCCCATAAAACTGGGTGTTGGGAATGCCTTGCAAACCGCTTACGAAATAATCGCCCCGTTGAAAGGTTTATTCAAAAGCATAAAGATATTTCTACCCCTATTTCTCCACCGCTGGGATTCCTGAATTCTACAGTGCAAACAGCATTAGGAATGGTAGCTACAGAGATTTTTAAGTGGATTATCCAAGGCAGAAATCAACAATTAGAAGGGACTTTATTAACCTATGATACGCTGACTCTCCAAACCCAAAATCATATCCTCGTTAAGCGTCCTCAATGTTCTAGTTGTGGAGAAATAAATGAACAAAATCACAAACCTCTACCCATTATTTTAGAACATCGTCAGAAAAAATTTACTCAAGATGGAGGACATCGTTATTGTTCACCCCAAGAAACTTTTAGAAAATATCAACATCATATTAGTCCCATTACTGGCATTGTCAGAGAATTGCAAAAAATACCAGGAAATGGGTTAACTCATACATACATTGCCAAGCATCATTTTCTTAGTATCTTTGATGATTTAGACGGCTTACGGCAAAACATCGGAGGTAGAAGTGCAGGAAAAGGTAGGACTGATATTCAATCGAGGGTGAGTGGTTTTTGTGAAGCTGTTGAAAGATATTCCGGCGTATTTCAGGGAAATGAAATCAGACAAAAAAGCAGTTATCAGAATATGGGTGAAAAAGCTATTCATCCTAATATCTGCATGAATTTCAGCGAAAAACAATACCAGAATCGGCAAGAATGGAATGCCGAATGTAAAGGTTGGTTTCAAAAAGTCCCTGAACCATTTGATATAGAAAAAGAAATCGACTGGACACCAGTTTGGTCTTTAACCCATCAAGAATTCAAATATTTACCAACTGTTTATTGCTATTATGGCTATTCTCAACCCGACTCACCAGACTGTTGGGCTGACTCTAATGGATGTGCAGCAGGTAATACACTCGAAGAAGCAATTCTTCAAGGATTTATGGAATTAGTTGAGCGTGATTGTGTAGCGTTGTGGTGGTATAACCGTTTACAAAAAACACAAGTAGATTTAGATAGTTTCAACGAGCCTTATTTCCAGGAACTGAAAGAATATTACCGCAGCCTTAACAGAGAATTGTGGGTTTTAGATATTACTAGCGACTTCGGTATTTCTGCTTTTGCTGCTATTAGTCGTCGAATAGATCAAGAAGTTGAAGATATTATTTTAGGCTATGGCGCTCATTTTGACCCTCAGATTGCCATTAGTCGAGCATTAACGGAAGTTAACCAAATTTTACCTAATGTTTTATCAGTCCAAGGAAATGGTAGCACTCAATATCCCCCATCTGCTGATCCTCTGGCAATAGAATGGTGGAAGTCTGCGACTGTAGCAAATCAACCGTATTTGCTTCCTAATTCTTTAAGTATCCCTAAAATTAATGCAGATTATCCCCAACTAGCTAGTGATGATCTTCTCGAAGATATTCGGCTTTGTCAACAAATAGTTGAGGAAAATGGACTAGAAATGCTAGTTCTAGATCAGACTCGTGCTGATATTGGACTGAGAGTAGCTAAGGTAATTGTTCCAGGAATGCGACATATGTGGAAACGCTTAGGTTCAGGACGGCTTGATCAGGTTCCTGTCAAAATGGGTTGGTTGCAAGAGTCTCTGAGAGAAGACGAATTAAACCCTTATCCCATGTGGATGTAATTTAAGTAGGTTGGCGTTAAAAATTGTCGTTATGACAAGGGAACAGGGAACTCTTAACAGGGAACTCTTAACAGGCAACAGAGAAGAGGTTTTGGGAGATTTTACTTTTCGTTACATAGTACTCTTCGAGAAGCCGCTGCGCGTCTACGGTTTTTTTCCGTTCACCTACTTAACCTGAGTTCGATATCAAAATCGGGGGCTTTTGGCATCTACCATAGCTAAATTTAACTGAAGTTAACTCAAGTTGACTCAAGTTGACTAAATTTAACTGAAGTTGACTAAATTTTGATAGTCCTGATTTTAACTCAACTCTTGAGGTGAAAAACCAGAGATACTATAACGGTATCAGTTGACTGCTGATAGCTTGCTTGGCCTAGCCATACTAAATTGTGGAAACTATTCATTGCTAAAAGTTTGTTTACATTTCACTTAAAATTGCTGTATTAATAGCAGGACAGAATTAATTACATATAGATTTTTTGTCAATTCTTTACCATATGAAGATTTTAGATAAAATTCTGAGTAATTAATTTTGTCTACTTATTTAAATGACTTAAAATATTGAATTTTGAGTACCCTATTTGCGTAGTATTCTGTAGAGAAAGGTTTGACAGGTAGCAATATGAATAATGTTTACTCCAAATTTTAAACAGGATATTTTAAACAGGATATTTTATACTGATAACTGTCTAAAATTGTACAGATTTAACTATGCTGCACGGATATAAAATTATTGATGCTGATTCCCATGTGATTGAGCCTCCGCAGATATGGTCTAAGTATCTTCCTCCTGAATTTAAGCATTTTGCACCCTCAGCAGACATGAAAATTCAAGGGGAAGACATTGTGGAAAACATATCCCCGCAAGTTCGAGAAATGGGCAATCAGGAGATGATGCAGGCTCACCCCAATGCTTATTTTCATCGCTACGATTCAGAATCTCACCTTCAAGCAATGGTGCAGATGGGGGTCGATATAGCGTTTATTTATCCTACTTATGGACTGTGGCTCTTTGCTATTGATACCATGCCAGCGGAAGTGGTGGGAGCTTTTACCCATGCTTACAATACTTGGTTATATGAAGAATTTTGTAGCTATGCCCCAGACAGATTAAAAGGAGTAGGAGCTATTAATCTTCATAAACCAGAGCAAATGGTATCACAATTATATCGCATAGCTGACTTTGGCTGGAAAGCCGTGTTTTTACGCCCTAACCCCGTGAAAGGGAGAATTTTAAGTGATCCTGCCTATGAGCCATTTTGGACAGCCTGTGAGGAATTAGGCATAGCAGTGGGAATTCATGAAGGAACCCATAGCTGCTTACCAACTACAGGTGCAGATCGATTTAATACTCGGTTTGCACTGCACGCTTGTTCCCACCCAATGGAACAGATGATGGCCTTATTAGCCTTAATTGAAGGAGGGGTGTTAGAACGTCACCCTCAGCTAAAGGTAGGGTTTCTAGAGTCTGGTTGTGGCTGGCTTCCTTATTGGCTCTGGCGCATGGATGAAGAATATAAAAATTTACATTGGGAGGTTAACAACCATGTAAAAATACCTCCATCGGAGTATTTTCGTCGTCAGTGTTTTGTGTCCGTTGAACCATCTGAACCTTATTTGGCTCAAATTATCGACTATATCGGTGCTGATAACTTAATCTTCGGCTCTGATTACCCTCACATGGATCATAGACCGGACATCGTGACAACGCTTTTAGAGCTTGAAGTAGAGCTATCTCCAGAAACAATACAAAAGATTGTTTGGGATAATCCCAGTCGTTTTTACGGTTTGACTTGAAAAGTTTCCTTCTTTTGTTAACACTAAACTAGGGTAAATTACCATCATGACTAATACTGAAGTAACAACTCTAACTGACGAAAATAACTACTATCAGATTCTAATAGTTAAACCTCGTCCTGGGAAAACAGAACCAAAACACATAAATGTAGAGATAGTAACTAAAAAGAAAGCGGAATTTAGCCAAATAGAAAGTTATCCTTCTAAAGAAGAAAATAGCAACGAACTTACAGCCATAGGTGATTATTTACCATCTAATGGATTAGTTTTTACTGAGGGTTTTATAAAAAAAATATTCTCTGATCAAGAGCAAATTAATCTACAGGAGATAAGTAAGGTAAATGATTTTTATAGCACCACACGATCGCTATATATTACCCGCAAAATATCTCAGCTACTGGCCAAAAGTTGGTATGCATACCTAACAGCAACAGCAACAAGAACTTGGGATAATTTTATCTGTGATAACTGGCAATCAATTGATCCAGAAATATTAGATGGTCTCATTATCAGAGAAATTCTCTTATTTGATAATCAATATTCACCTGATTCCTATGAATTCGAGAAAGATTTATTGAACAAATATTATGAACACGCAAAGACTTTGATTTTACCTGCCAGTAAAGCTTGGCAAGGAATTTGTTTGAGCCTTTTATTGGGAGGACAGGTATATTATGAAATGGATGCAGATGATAAATCGATATATCAGGACGCACCAAACATCAAAAATCAACTGAAATACTACCGCCGAGTTTCTCAACCTATTCTTAGTACATTTGAGATGGTTAACAGATATGCAATGGAAGTAAATTGGAATACGTTCCAAGGCGATATACAAGAGTTACAAATCAATCCAAATCAAACCGATGCTCTTTACAAAGCTATTATTCCCTATCCTCCAATACCTTCAGAAAGAAATCTTAGTATGGAAGATATTAAAAAATGGGCTGACGCTAAAGATGATGAGTTAGATAACCCACTATATGATAGTGTACTTCCCTTTTATGATAAAAGAAAGACAAACAGCGGCGAAGAAATATATGAACTAAATGTGAAATATGTATCACCGCCTTTTCCATATTTACCTTTAAGTACAAGTTAGAAAATATGCGATGGGGAAGCCCTAAAATTTTAGAAAAACCAGCTTTTCTAAAACTTCCCCCTAATCTATCTAAATGATTGCGATTTTGGGAAATTTTTCTTTGATTCGCTTTCTGTAGTGAAATACAAAATCAATAGGTCTATTTGACCCTAATTTATAGTTGCTTTGAAAACTGTCTGATTCATTGCCATAGTTTCGTAAAATATTGTCCAGGAGTAAAAAATAATGCAATTTACAAGAAATTATTTTGAACGCTTGCAAAGCTTGAAAATGCAACATCCTCTTTATAGCTATCCGCATGAATGTTCAACAAATGACGCTCATTACAGCTGGTTTCAGATACTGATAATTGATGACACGAATCCTCACCAAAGCGAAACTAAATTAGTCTATGGAACTAAAGAGTTTTTTAAAGAATATTATAACGGTGTTGACACTCATAATTTACCAACAAAAGGAGCAGAAGTTGATCCAAATTTTGCGCCTAAAGATAATATGAATCATCCTACAATACGCTTTCTATTACAATCTCGTCGATTAAGTCAGATGATGGCTTCGACATGGATTAATTATGATGAAACGGCTGATACTAATTGCCAGCCAAAGTATGTCAAAAAAATCTTTGATTCCTTTAATATTAACCCTCGTACTTATTGGCAAACCGAACTAGTAGAAGATGATCAATTATGTCAAATACTATTGAAGGTAAAGGAAGAAGGTCTAGTAGATTACTTAATTCAACCGACATCTGTCGGTTACAGTTCAATATCTCTAGCTCTTTTATTAAGTGGGCAAGCATATTATGTTGATTCTGTCGATCACGAAAATAAAGAAAACTTAAAGAAAATTGGTGAACCAATTTTTAGCACTTATGAAATGATTTGGGAGTACGCAATTGATTTATCTTGGGATACGTTTTATGCCACTAGAAAAGATATTTCTCAAAGTGGGAATAACCCACGACCTCCTTTTACCCAAGTAACTTTAAGTTACCCACCAAGACCAAGTGAATTCAACCTTAAAGAAAAAAGTATTCAAGATTGGGTTTTTGCACCTGAATACGCAGACGAAATAGCGAATAATCAATATCCATTTTATCCCACCCAAGATACTCAAGAATGGGAAAATAAAAAAATAAGATTTATAGTTCCTCCTTTCCCATACATTCCCTTGAGTTCCACTTAATGAGATTTAGGAAATTTGTCTAGTCATTATTTTCTAAATCCATAATTTTTTATCTATTCATCATTAAGTAGATAAAAAATAAGTAGGTAGGCTGAATTTCAGTCAACCTACTTGACATTATAGGGTTAAAATTTATCAAACGAACATCAAAGTAGTAATTTATACTTTTATTAAATAAAATGACTCAAGATTTAGATATTATTAAACCAGACTACCAGATTATTGAAAAAATCTATGAAAGTGCTAATTCATTAGTTTATCGAGGTATTCTTAATCCAGATAAACAACCAATTATTCTGAAGATACTCAAAGAAAATTATCCCACTGCTTCTGAACTAAATCGATATAAACAAGAATATGAAATTACCCGTTCTTTAAATACAGAGAGAATTGTTAAAGCTTACTACCTACAAAGATATAAGAATAGTTTAGTAATGTTTTTAGAGAACTTTGGGGGTCAATCTTTAAAATTGTTAATATCCCAGCGTCAGTTTAGTTTAGAAGAATTTCTCATCATTGCTATCAAGATTACTGAAGGTTTAGCTGATATTCATACCGCTAATATTATCCACAAAGATATTAATCCTGCCAACATTGTTTATAACCCAGAAACTGGGCATCTCAAAATTATTGACTTTGGGATTTCTACCCGCTTATCCTCAGAAAATAAGACAGTTGGCAATATTCAATTAGAGGGAACCTTAACTTATATTGCCCCAGAGCAAACTGGGAGAATGAACCGAGAGATAGATTACCGCAGTGATTTTTATTCTCTAGGTGTCACCTTCTATGAACTCTTAACCCATCAACTCCCTTTTGAAACCAATGACCCAATGGAATTAGTCCATTGTCATATTGCACAGCAACCGAAAAGACCTGATGAAATAATTTCCTCTATTCCCTTAACATTATCCAATATCATTATCAAATTGTTAGCTAAAACCCCAGAGGAAAGATACCAAACTGCTTGGGGAATTAAAGCAGATTTAGAAACTTGTCTTCAACAATTAACTACGGTAGGAAACATTTCTCAGTTTCCTTTAGGATATCAGGATATTTCCGATAAGTTTCACATTTCCCAAAAACTCTACGGTCGAGATAAAGAAATTACCCAACTATTAACTTCTTTTGACAGAGTTAGCCAAGGCAGCACTGAAATGATCTTAATTTCTGGTTATTCAGGTGTTGGTAAGTCTGCCTTAGTTAATGAAATTCACAAACCTGTCACTTGCCAACGAGGGTACTTTATTAATGGCAAATTTGACCAATTTAAACGAGATATTCCTTATGCAGCTATTACCGATGCTTTTGAGTACCTCATACGCCAACTTTTGACTGAGCCGGAAATTATTCTCAAAACTTGGAAAGAGAAAATTCTAGAAGCATTGGGAAATAGTGGTCAAATTATTATTGATGTCGTCCCTGATTTAGAAAAAATTATTGGTAAGCAGTTACCTGTTGAACAACTATCACCAACTGAAACGCAAAATCGTTTTAACTTATTTCTTAAAAAGTTTATTGGTGTTTTTATGCAAAAAGAACACCCTTTAGTTATATTTTTAGATGATTTACAGTGGGCAGACTTACCATCTTTGAAGTTAATTGAGTTATTAATTACTGATTCTGACAGTCAATATCTGTTAATGATAGGTGCATATCGAGCTAATGAAGTCAGTTTTACACATCCTTTAATACTGACTTTAGAGCAACTTAATCAGGTAGAAGCAAAATTTGATACAATGACTCTTCAGCCATTGACACTAAATCACGTCAACCAATTAATATCTGATACCCTAAACTGCTCAACAGAGGAATCAAAACCTTTAGCTGAATTATTGATTCATAAAACTGAAGGTAATCCATTTTTTGTTACTCAATTTCTTCAATATTTATACCAAGAAAATCTTCTAATATTCAAACTATCTCAAACTAATACTAATAGAAATAGTCAAATTAGATGTTGGCATTGGGATATTGAGCAAATCAACCAACTAGAAATTACTGGTAATGTGGTTGAACTCATGATAAAAAAAATTGAAAAACTAGATGTAAAAACCAAGAATGCTCTTAGATTAGCAGCTTGTATTGGACATCAATTTGATTTAGAAATTCTGTCTATTATTAATCAAAAATCTAAAATATCTACTGCTAGAGAACTACAACCAGCACTACAGGAAGGTTTAATTGTTCCTTTAAGTAATGACTATAATATTCCTATGCTCTGGAATCTGGAGGAAATGACAACTACTACTTCAGAAATTTCTGATCGGTTTATCCCCAAACTGCCTGACTCTATTCTTTACAAATTTTTGCATGACAGGGTTCAGCAAGCTGCCTATGTTCTGATTTCAGAAGATAAAAAAAAGGAATTTCACCTGAAAATTGGAAAACAACTGCTGGAAAATACTAAAGAAGATGAATTGGAAGAAAATATCTTTGATATTGTCAATCAATTAAATATCGGGATTGAATTAATAACTCATCAACCAGAAAGAGAACGCCTAGCGCAACTTAATTTAATAGCTGGTCAAAAAGCAAAGGCTTCCAGTGCTTATGAACCTGCTCTTAGGTACTTAGAAACTGCACTAGAACTTTTGTCACTAAATAGCTGGTTAAATGAATATGATTTGACTTTAGCAGTGTATACAGAAACATTAGAAGCTCAGTATCTAAACACTCGATATGAACAAGCTGAGAAACTATCTAATGTCGTTTTGCAAAATGCTAAAAAAGTTCTCGACATGGTTAAAATATATGAGCTAAAAATCGAGTCATATTGCGCTCAACTCCAGGTACAGTATGCCATTGATACTGCAATTGAGATTTTAGCTAAACTAGAAGTATTCCTAATTCCAGAAACAAGTCAGATAGAGCCAGAAATTGATAAAAAACAAAAGGCTATACAACTTTTCTTAGAAGATAAGCGGATTGAGGAGTTAGTCAATCTGCCAGAAATGACTGATCCTTACAAACTTGCTGCTATTCAAATTTTAATGCTTATTACGGATACTACTATGATCACAAATCATTCATTGTATCCTGTAGTGGTATTAACTAACATCAGTCTTTGTCTAGAATATGGAAATCCGCCTCTATTAGCAGCTAGTATATATTCTTTATATGGTCTTTTTCTGTGTAATTTTATCAAAAATACTAGTATTGATGCTGGATATCAATTTGGGCAACTATCTTTGCTTCTATTAGAGAAATACAACATTCGCAAAAATAAAGTATCAGTAATCCACAATTACAATGGATTTATTCGGTATTGGAAAGAGCCTCTGAAAAATATCAAAATGGAAGAGTCTGAGGAATGTATTCAAATCGGATTAGACACTGGCGACTTTAAATATGCTGGCTACAATATTTTGAGTCATTGTGTGCGTATAGTTCTCAAGGGTTATAATCTCAAAGATTTTCACCCTAAATATGATGCTTATAGAAAATTAACTCTAGAATTAAAACAAGAATATTCATTCTATTATCTAGAAGCTTTGATGAAAGTCCATGTCAATTTACTGAATGGAGACAGTAGCAATTATCATTTATTATTTGGCTCTCAAGAAGAGGACGACAAATTATTAAATTTATGGATTCAAAATAATCACTACTGGTTACTTTTCATATCTTATATAAGTAAAACTTGGTTATTTTATTTCTTTAAAGACTATGAACAAGGATTAAAAAATGCTCTCTTATCAGAGAAATATACTGAGAGTTGTATGTCCTGTATAGTTTCAGTCCTAAACATTTTTTACAATCCCTTGATTATGCTTGCGGCCTGTAACCACAATGTGGACATTGAGCAGAAGAACTTTTTGTTACAAAAAGTATCATCTTATCAGGATATTTTGCAAAAATTTGCTTCTCATTGTCCAGAAAATTTTCAACATAAATATGATTTAGTTGCAGCGGAGAAAGCGCGAGTATTAGGAGAAAATTGGCAAGCAGAAGAATTATATGAAAAAGCTATTCAAGGTGCTAAAAAATATGAATTTATCCACGAAGAAGCTTTAGGTTATGAAAAAGCAGCAGAATTTTATCTACAACTAGGTAGGGAAGAAATTGGTCAGTTATATCTCAGAAATGCCCACCATTGTTACACTCGCTGGGGAGCTAAAGCCAAAGTCAAACAATTAGAAGATGAATATCCACAATATTTTATAGGAATTACAAACCAAAAGAAAGCTAAAAGCCTCAGCACAACTATTTCTACTAGTGGTAATGATGGAACAGTCCTGGATTTAACAACAGTTATTAAAGCATCTCAAGCCCTAACTGGAGAAATTGTTCTGGGTAAGTTACTGGCAAAGTTAATGAAAATTATGATTGAGAATGCTGGCGCTCAAAAAGGCTTTTTGCTTCTAGATTCTGATGATAACTGGGTGATTGAAGCAGTGGGAGCAATAGATTCTGATGACGTTAACATACTACAATCTCTTGCAGTAGACTCACCAGATGCTTCCACCCAGACTCCCTTACTCTCAACCGCTATCGTTAATTATGTTGCCCGCACTCAGGAAAATGTAGTTCTCAATGATGCCACCCAAGAGGGACAATTTACCCGCGATTCCTATATTGTCACTACTCAACCTAAATCAATTCTCTGCACTCCCCTACTCAATCAAGGCAAACTGAGTGGTATTTTATATTTAGAAAATAATCTCACAACAGGAGCATTTACAACAGACCGAGTCGAAGTTTTAAATATCCTTTCTAGTCAAGCTGCTATCTCGATTGAAAATTCTCGTCTCTACACAACCCTAGAACAAAAAGTAGAAGAACGTACTCAAGAACTATCACAAACTCTGGAAATTCTTAAAGCTACTCAAGCTAAATTAGAATTTGAAAATGCCCTGCTAAAAAGTTCCGAAGAAGCCTCAAGTTATGATTATCAAGTTGGTGGGAGTTTGCCAAGTGATGCGCCTACTTATGTAGTGCGTTCTGCCGACCGTTATCTTTATAAAGCATTAAGAACTGGAGACTTTTGTTATATTCTCAATACCCGACAAATGGGTAAATCAAGTTTGATGGTGCGGATGATGCACCACTTACAGCAAGAAGATGTTTGCTGTGCTGCTATTGATATGACTCGAATTGGTAGTGAAAACATTACCCCGGAGCAATGGTATAAGGGATTAGCTGTGGAATTGTGGCAAGGTTTTGATCTGCTCGGTAAGGTTAATTTAAAGGCTTGGTGGCAAGAAAATATCGAACTTTCTCCTGTACAGCGATTGAGTAGATTTTTTGAAGAAGTTCTGTTAAATGAAGTTAAATTATCAGATAATACTCCTGCACCTAAAATAGTCATCTTTTTAGATGAAATTGATAGTATTTTAGGTTTAGATTTTTCAGTTAATGACTTCTTTGCCTTAGTTCGCTCCTGCTATAATCAGCGCGGTATTAATCTAGAGTATAAGCGGTTGTGCTTTGTTTTATTGGGAGTTGCTACTCCGAGTGATTTAATTACAGATTATCGCCGCACCCCTTTTAATATTGGTCAGGCTATTCAACTGCATGGCTTCCAATTACACGAAGCCCAACCTCTACTACAGGGGTTCTCAGACAAGGTTAGCAACCCGCAAGCGGTACTTAAAGAAGTTTTATTTTGGACTAACGGTCAGCCTTTTTTAACTCAAAAGATTTGCCAGATGATTCGTAGTTCTTCAGATGCTATTCCCGATAAAAATGAACAAGCCTGGATTGAAAATTTGATCGGCACAAATATTATAAAAGATTGGGAAGCTCAAGACGAACCAGAACATTTAAGGACGATTAAAGATCGCATTCTCAAAGGTGAACAACAAGCTACATCACTGCTAAAACTCTATAGACAAGTTTTAGAGCATGGAAAGGTGAAAGCAGTTGATAGTCCAGAAGAGCCAGAATTGATATTATCAGGGTTATTAGTTAAAGAACAAAGTTATTTAAAAGTCCATAACCGAATTTATGAAGCTATTTTTAATAGTAGCTGGATTTCCCAACATATATAATAAGCTTGACATTGAGATTCCCCGGTCTAAAAACACGGGGATTCCACATTCATCGTCAAAATCAATAACCTTTGATAAAAGCGAAATCTTTCTGGCTATCGGTATTAATTAATAATAAAAGATTAATACCTGGTTGCGACATTATATAATATTGTTTCATTGCAGTAAGATTATCAAAGTATTCTGTTTCTTGTTTTTGATTGGCCAAAGGGTCAGCACACGTTCCTTCGGCGGATTTTCTGGTCACCACTAAATTGGACATCTTAATGCTGCCGTACTCGTCTCCAATGTAGTCAGCAGTGTAATTGGTGCATAGTGTCTGACCTGTAACTTTATTTTTAGCCCTATCAAAGTTAATTTTAAACGATCTATCTCCTGGCTCTATTGTATCCATACCATCTATAAGATAATAAGAGCCATTAGGAGTATCACCGAATTCAGCAAAAGCTTTACCAGTAAAGCCAAGCAAACAAACAACAGCTAACGGTAAACAGAAGGCTGATTTAAGAAAAGAACGAGTCATAGAGTTCTGCGAACTTTTGGATTGTTACATTTGGAGTATATTCTGTTTTTTCAATTAAGAATTGAGTTAAATTCAGGATCATCAAAATTCAGGTTAATTCAGTTAAATTTAATTTATATATTTTAAAATGCTGTGTAATAATTTAGACAATTTCCGTTTGTAATTCTCTCAAAAATACCAATGTTTACCCAAATCAACGCCACTTAATTATGGTTTTTAATTTAGATGAGGCAATTAAAATTGCTAACTATGCAGTTTTGGCAAAGTTCAATAGAGCCTTAACTGATGTTGAAATAATAGTAATTAAAGGATCTTGGCAACGAGAAGAATATGACCAAATTGCAGCTAAAAACCAGTATGCAACAAGTTATCTTAGTCAAGATATTGCGCCCAAGCTTTGGAAATTATTAACAGAAGCTCTAGGAGAAAAAGTCAAAAAAAGTAATTTTAAAGAAGCCCTCAAACGACATTGGGAAAAGCAATGTTGGGATCGGCAATTTCCATCTGAATATTACTTACCAAACCCTGAATCAATCATTACTAAAAGTCAACAGCGTCAAAGCAAGCTGAAAGAAACTCCTCCTCAGACCTATTTAACTCAAGCTAAACACAGCTTACCGATTTCAGAATTATATGTGGAGCGTTTTGGCATTGAATTTCTCTGCTATGAAACTCTGTTGCAGCCCGGTTCCCTGATTCGGATCAAAGCACCTAAATTAATGGGTAAAACCTCCCTCATGGAGAGGGTATTAGCTCAAGTGACAAAGCAGGGGTATCGTACAGTTAGTTTAAGTTTAGAAATGGCAGATCGGCAAACTCATCTGACTAACCTAAATAAATTTTTACGCTGGTTCTGCCTCAATCTGAGCCGAGAATTAAAGCTACCCAATCAGTTAGATGAATATTGGGATGAAGAAGGTATGGGTGCGAAAGTAAGTTGCACAACTTATTTAGAAGAATACCTCTTAGCAGCAGCAGATAGTCCTCTAGTTTTATACTTAGATGATGTGGATGCACTTTTCCCTTATCCTGAAGTTTATGAAGATTTTTTTGGGTTATTGCGTTCTTGGTATGAGAAAGCCAGAAGCCGTCCAAACTGGAAAAAGTTGCGATTAGCGATCGCACATTCTACTGATGTTTATATCCGTCTGAATATTAATCAGTCTCCTTTTAATGTGGGATTACCCATTGAACTACCAGAGTTAACTAAAGACGAAGTTCAAGTATTTGCTCAACAATATGGATTAGCTGAAAATTCATTTTTAGTAGACCCTTTAATGGAACTGGTAGGTGGTCATCCTTATCTATTGCAGCAGGCATTTTCTTACCTCAAAAGTTATCCTGATGTTACTCTTGAAAAATTGTTAGCAGAAGCTAGAACTGACGCAGGTATTTATCGCCATCATTTAAGAGAATTTTGGTTGAGTTTACAACAGGAACCAAAACTGATGACAGCATTTAAAACAGTAATTTCTGCTACTGAGCCAGTGCGGTTAGAAACAATCTCAGCTTATCAGTTGCAGAGTATGGGTTTGGTCAAGCTTGCGGGGAATGAAGTGGAGCCGCGTTGTCAATTGTATCGGAGTTATTTTAGTGATGTGATTGGGAATTAGGGCTACGTCTACACCCCTCTCCCAACAAAAGGCGATCGCTCTAAAAAGTAGGGTGGGTTAGAGACAGCGTAACCCACCGAATTTAATGATATGGTTGGTGCCGTACTTTCCGATAACGTACCCTACAAGATCAAGCGAACTGCTTGCAGCAGCGCTTGCGCTATCGCACTTTCCCCAAAGAAATCGCACTAAGTTTCTTTTTTTGGGTTCGGTAAAATACTTTACTACTCGTGAAACATACTTAGTCTGGTCAGATTCTGACTTTTTCAAGCCTATGCCTTTGTGGAATCACTCAGAAGTGCGATCGTACTGACTATTCTATCTTTATATCAGAGGGCTTAAATTGAAAGGAGTTTATCAATCCTCTATTCGGACCAAATTCATTATCCCACCTATCTCTGTCTAATTCCGTAGCTATCTCTTTATTTGTTATTCCATATCGGCTTCTAAACACTTGCGCCCAATATTTCCATAGATCTCTCATGTAAACCCAGTATACTTTTCCGCTTTTTACTTTATATATTCTGGTTGTATCTGCTATAACCGACATATTATTTTTGACTACATTAAACCTTGCTCCCTCTCCCGCTAGTTTTGTCCTTGCGTCTAGTATCTCGCTATTTCTTTTCTTTAAGCTCTTTTTATCCTGTTTTATCATTTGGCTCCAAGGTATGTCTCCTGTATCCGCATGAGTTGTATAGTAATTTTCTGCATATCCTATATCTTTATTGTTGATCAGTCTATTGTCGATTGTCGATTTCCCTTCTTCTGGTATCTCTTGGGAAATTATATAGCCTGGAGAGTTAGCTGCAAATTGATATATTATTTCTATTTTTGTCTTGGCTCCTTTGTCATTGTATGGAACTTCGATCTGATATACAAATGGCTCCAATTGAGTCGGATGTCTTTGCGCTATGTTTCCATTTATCTGTCCACCGCTCATTTCTACTATTTTTTGTGCATTACTGCCGATGTTTTCAAACCTATCTGCGGCATATTTAAGAGCGGATAACAGGTTAGGCTGTTCTTCCACTTTGGTTGCTTTTACTAGATCCGCCTTATCACCGTTAGAGAGCGTTCCTTTTTTCTCCATGACTTCAAATCGTCCGGTTCCTGTCAGTCTGTGGTAAGCAATTGCATCCTTATAATTAAGAGCATATGATGGCGTGCTAAAACCAAGATTTAGTACAACAGTTAAAAGTAATACGCTAATTAATCTTTGCAAAATTTTAATCATGGTGAATTCTTTTCTGTTTTATTAATTGTTGCTGAAGCCTTCTTGTTTTCCGTTTTGTGGACAGCCTTATAAGGATGGGGGAGGTTGAGGGAGGGTAATGGTTACAAAACTTGACATCCTGTCCACTTTTCCATGTATCTGAACTTCCCCCCTATGTTGGAGCGATATCAGTTTGCCTTTCCAGATTCTTGGGTTTTAGACAACTGGGATTGTGTTAAGTCCATCAGTTCTTTAGCGTGATTGTAAAGTTGAAAGGCTTGAATGACAGGGCTATCACCATTATCGGTAAAGGTGGGTTTATAGGGGACAGAATTATCTTGTGGAACTAATTGTAGGAAATAGCCAAGTACCTGCGGGCCAGGGATGCGAATGTAGTAATATCCACCATGTACGCCGTGGAATGTAGACTCTGAAGAATTTTTGCTTGAGGAAGCACCAGAAGAAGAGAAACCGAAAAATCCACCACCAGTCGAACTCGAATTCTCGACAACTGATTTTGCACTTGTGCTGTCGATCTTGTCCATTTTTACCTTGATGGTAATGTCTTTTGCGATCACCATTGCCACAGGAAAGGCTGGCATAATGTATTTATACTTTTTTTTATTTTCCTCATATTCAGTCAATGCTTTTAATTGTGCTTGAGTCTTACCTTTAATGTCGTCTATAGACAGTCCTGGCGATACGCGCATCTCAGCTAACCTGCAAAAGGCATGAGACATCTTAAATATCTGTGGGTTAAACCAACCACCACGATCAAACGATACTTTAGCAACTCGAAAGCCAATCTCAATTTCTTGATTGAAGAAATTGCTCTGCTGGGAGGCATTGGCGCTTGAAGAACTAGATTGCCCACCAACCGAATTAAACCATGTACTGACACCCCACTTACTGCTATTTGCTGCTGTTGCTAAGTTCGTCTCACCTGTCTCCTCAGATTTGCTGATTTTGAGAAGTATATCGGTAAACATTCCACTAACCTCAGCATCTGCTTCTGTCTGAGGTGCTGGCAAAATACTTGGTTCTGCTTTTGGCTCTACTTTAGGCTCCAAATCGTCTTTTTGCAACACAATGTCGGAATCCTTTGACTGTTTGGCGAGCTGAAGAATCCAACTCCCCTCATTTCCATCCTTTGTCAATGTTAAATCCTGGACATCATCTGGTAGTGAAAATTTATTACTGGCATCTCTTGTTATTTTGATCTCGCTTATATCTGTCTTCAATGTGAAACTTCCCCCAGTTATCGTTTCTGAGATTACAATTTCATAGGTCAAAGTTTCGTTCTCGTAGCTTTTTTTAATTAGGCTAATACGCGAAGCATTTACTTGATGAACATTTGCCAGTAAATCTGCCATAGCACTCACATCAACCTGTAAGTCTTTAACCCGCTGCTCTAAGCTGGCTTTATTAAATTTCCAGTCGCGGGAATCAAGTTGTGCTTTTCTGGCTTTTAACTCTGTCAAATGTGAAATAGCATCATTTAGCTTCTGTTGCGTTTGGCTTGTTTCAGCTATCCCATTAACTGCCTCACTCAATGAGTCTATATACGTTTGAGATAGATCAAGCACACCAAGTTTTTTTGCTGTATCGTTATTGACTTTAATTTTTTTGCTTCTATCAATCACTCCTGATAATGGATTTGTTGCCTTGAAATAAATTTTCGCAAAACCAACTACACCTTCGCCATATTTCTGAATCAAGCTGGATTCTGCTTGATTGAGTGCCTGCTTGCTGGTGGCAATCTCTCCGTCTAGTCGGTCAATTTCGTTTTGATTTACTGATAATAGCTCCATCTGCTGCAACTCAGCTTTAGCCCGCGACAGTTCTCGTTGTTTGGCTACATACTGATCCCGAATGGAGTCTTGAGCCATTGTCAGATCTTGTGGATTGAGATTTGGAGTTAGAGCTTTAAACCAATTATTAGGTTGAAATTGTACTGGATAAACCGTCATAGATTCATCAAGCGATGAGCGGGCTGAGTTCCGCATTTTTTGCTTTCCTAGCTCCAATTCTTCAGCAATTGATGAAGCATTTAGATAGCCTAAAATTGTTAAAACTTCATGCAGATGACCTCTAACAACAGCATCATTATAGAGATTATTTAACTGCTCTTGACGCACCATTCCGTAAGAACTTTGCCATTTAGCATAGCCATCAAGATCGTTGTTAGCTTTATATTCATCAAACTTTTTTGTTTTCTCTTCATTCCATTTATTTTTTTCTTCTAAATAGATTTTATAAAGATTTTTGGAAAGCTCAATACGGGATATTGGCTGATCTTGCTCATTTCGTTCTCCACTGTCTTCTAATAAGAAACGACCAAGACCGGCTCGATCTTTAATAAATGGAGCTAAATGTTCTAACTGAGGAATGAAATTGTTGATTAAAGTATTATAAACAACTGATAATTTTTCGCCATTGGAACCTGCGGTGATAGGAGAAATGTCAAAGAGTTCCTCTGACAGGCGAAATTCCGATTCTTGAACTGAATAGGGTTTTGCCATCACACTATGCCTGTCGCTTGTATCATATTGATACTGACGATAGTTCAGTGGTTGGGCAGGAAATTGCATACAAAATAACTGGTTTCCAGCTCCAATCATGTCATTGATCTTGTTGTAAATGAGCTGCATGATTCCTTGTTGTCTGTCCATTTTTTATGTCTCTCCTAAATGTGAAAATTTCAGATGGCGATAGCGAAGCGCTGCTGCAAGCAGTTCGCCAATTCCAAATCCCCAAACGACCAATTTTCGTTGTGTGACAGTTTAGGGTGCGGAAGGTGGGTTATTTGCTCACAGCAATTCTCATTTTGAAACGAGTTTGCGCCATTTCAGCGATCCCCGGATTCATTAAGAATTGTAAAACCCTATGAATGTAAGGGTTTCAATTTCATGAAACCTTAAAATGAGAATTGCTGATTTGCTCACTTACCTCTATAAAAACAGACGTTTCCCCTCCCCAATTTGTGAACTTTTCGAGTTACAGGCATTTTCTCCCCAAAAATTCCCCCCTCAACTCCTAGAACCCTTCCTCCTCTTACCTTTCAACCCCTGCAAAATCTTCTCAACTTCCCCACGAGCCGGATACAATAACTGCTGACTCAAAGCACCTTCATAAGCCTGTATCGCACTCCTTCATCTCTATCTCAACAAAATGCGATACCTTCGGTGCGCTTCGCGATCGCTCCTTCATGATCAAACTCGACTAACCACATAAAGGAGGAGAGCGGGACGATCGCACAAACACAAATTCTCCCGCAACTTTCACCACCTCAACCCACCGACAATGATCGCTCTTTACCTCTAACTTCCCCTCAGCAGTCACCGCAACCATCACCCACTCAGACTGCTGCACATCACGCGCTACTTCTTGCGCTTCCTCATCCCCAACAGTCTCCACTTCCTCCACCGCAACTGCAAGTACCGTCTCCCCTGCTTCCGCTTGTACGGGCGTATTGCAATACGCCCCTACCCCATTCCCCTCGGATATTTCCCCTATTTCCGACTGCGTTACATTCGGTGGAACAGATTTATCCCTATCCGTTTCTTCCTCCCCGATAAAATATCCCCTCAACTCTTCTTGCAAAATCTTCCGCGCCTGGGAAATCCGCTTGCAGACATTTTGATAGGAAATATCTTGTTGTTGGGCAATTTCTTGATAAGAAAGTTCTTGATAAAAGTGCAGAATAAATGTCTCGCGTAGCCTTGTCGGTAAGTTATCAATAGCGCGACGAATCACCATTTTTCTCTCGCTATTCTCCACTGCACATAGGGGCGTATTCTCAACAGCAACCAGTCCTTGTTCCTCACCAGATGCGTAAGCTTCTATATCTTCAACTCGATTCGCCCCCCGACGACGTTCTCGATGAATATCGACGCAAAGATTATGAGTCAGCGTCATCAGCCAAGCTTTAAAATTAGCAATTTCTCCCCCATACTTTTGCGCCTTCTCCCAAGCTTTCAGCATTGCCCGACTGAGGGCATCTTCAGCATCAATTGGGTTTCCACCCATCCATTTAACACAGCAATGATAAAGATTATCTCGATACTTTTGCCATTGCTGCCAAAAAAATACACTTGTATTTTCCGTGCGACCTGAAACTAATCTAGAATCTATTTGATAATTAAACATAATTATCATTTGCAAGATGCACTTATAAATTGATGAATCTAATAGAAGATAGTCTCAATCAAACAGTCTAAAATCACTCTTTCACCTACTTAGAGATGAGTTGATGATTGACAAGTTTAGAGGTAAGCATTATCTGATTTATATAATGCTTGATTTCTCAAATTAGTATTTCAGTTAAATTTAGGACTTTAAAAAATCAGCCCATTCAGTTAAGTTCAGTGAAATTCAGTCATTTAAAATCTAAAAATATGTGATAATCAATACGCACCCAGGGTTTAAGTTTCTAAAAAATACCAATGTTTGCTAAACTCAACGCCACCTATCAACCAGGTGGTAGTCTCCCGCCTGATGCCCCTACCTATGTAGTGCGACAGGCTGATACTGAACTTTATGAAGGATTATTAGCACTTGAGTATTGCTATGTTCTCAACGCTAGACAGATGGGAAAATCTAGCTTAAGAGTACGAACAATGGATAAATTGCGAACTCAAGGATTTGCCTGCACAGAAATTGAATTAAGCGGCATTGGTAGCCAACAAATTACTGCTCCCCAATGGTATGGGGGGATTATTCAAGAATTAGTCAGCGGTTTTAAGCTCCAAATAAATCGGCGTAGTTGGTTAAAAGAACGGGATGATCTTTCTCCTATTCAGTGCTTAAATCAATTTATTGAAAGTGTATTATTAACGCAGATTCAAGAAAAAATAGTTATCTTTATTGATGAAATTGATAACGTTCTGGGTTTAAAGTTTTCCACTGACGAATTTTTTGCTTTGATTCGTCACTGCTACGAAAATAGAGCGCACAAGCCAGACTACAGGCGATTGTCTTTTGCTTTGTTAGGTGTAGCTACGCCTTCAGAGTTGATTCAGGATAAACACTATTCTACTCCTTTTAACATCGGTCGAGCTATTGAACTGCAAGGATTTAAAATCAAAGATAGCGAACCTTTAGCAAAGGGATTAATAGGAAAAGTCAGTAACCCAGAAGCAGTCTTAAAAGAGGTTCTATATTGGACTAACGGACAACCTTTTTTGACTCAAAAATTGTGTTGGTTAATTGTCAATTACTGCAATAACAGCACAGAATTCTCTCCCCTTGAAAATAGTGAAGAATCGCAGTGGGTAAAGCAAATTGTCCAGAACCAAATTATCCAAAATTGGGAAAGTCAGGACGAACCAGAGCATTTAAGAACAATACGCGATCGCTTACTTCGTAATACTCCCAAAAGCACACAATTATTGCAGCTATATCAGCAGATTATCCAAAAAGGAAAAATCCGTGATCACAACTCCCCTGAGTATTTAGAATTGCGGCTATCGGGACTTGTCGCCCAACACCAAGGAAGTTTAGAAGTCAAAAATCCAATCTATGCGAAAGTATTTGATTTGGATTGGGTAAATCAAAAGCTGACAATACAAATCTCTAATTCAGGGTTTAACTGGCACAAAGATACAGCAGAAACCGTCTTTGTCTCCATTAACCCCTCTCATCCTATGTCTATAGACAATATGGACAACTCCCACTATTCTCCCTGTTATCCAAGTGGCGCAGTTCCCCTTGATTCTCCTTTTTACATAGAACGAACTGCGATAGAAACCCAAGTTTATGAAGAAATTAGAAAAGCTGGGGCTTTAGTCAGAATCAAAGCACCGAGAGAGATGGGTAAAACTTCTTTGCTACTCAGGACTTTGGATTATGCCGCCCACCAAGATTATCACACTGTCAGCTTAAATCTAGAGCAAATTGACAATGTAATTTTGAATGATTTGAATCGCTTTTTGCGCTGGCTAAGTGCCAATGTTACTCTTCAACTTCAGCTTGAACCAAAGTTAGAAGACTATTGGGATGAAGATATTGGTAGCAAAATTAGTTGTTCTCTTTATTTTCGCAATCATATCTTAAAACAAATTGATGCTCCTCTAGTTTTAGCGTTGGATGAAGTCAATTATATTTTTGAACATCCTCATGTAGCAAAAGATGTTTTACCTTTGTTTCGTTCTTGGTATGAAGAAGCGAAAAGAGAACCAATCTGGCAAAAATTACGGTTGATTATCGTTCACTCAACTGAAATTTATGTACCTCTCCAATTAAAGCAATCTCCATTTAATGTAGGATTGCCAATAGAGTTAAGTAATTTCAATCTCAAGCAGGTGCAACAGTTAGCTCAATGCTATGGACTGAAATGGACTGACTACCAGGAAGCTAGAGAACTTATGGCTTTGCTAGAAGGACATCCAGCATTAGTACATCTGGCTATTTATCATCTCAGCTTGGGGGAAATGACCTTTGCTCAATTCCTGGATACAGCAGCGACATCAAAGGGAATTTATTCCTCTCACTTACAGCGTCATCAAGTAACATTGCAAGAACAACCTGAATTAGCAAAAGCGTTAAATACTGTCATAAATGCTCAACAACCGATATCATTAGATCCACTCACAACTTATAAATTAAGCAGTATGGGACTGATCAAACAGTTAAAAGATAAAGTGATCCCAAGTTGTGAATTATATCGGCAATTATTTTACATCCAGAAATAGCAAATGGAAGCATTCCTTTCAGGCAAATACATAATTTTTGAGAAAATAATAGTGGGGTATTTATGTAGGACTTGCTGAGAAAGTTTTTTAGTGTAATTAGGCGACAGATGACAGTTTCAAGAGCTAAATGGGAACGATTTTTCCTTGGAGTAGGAATTAAATGCAAGATGATTAGGTTTATGATATTTTTCTAGTTATAAAAAGCATCTATCCGTTGAAATTGAATTTTTTCAACTCTAAAATTCTATCAAAAAGCAGATGGATAACCAAGATATCAGTAATTATTCTATAATTCAAATAAAGAAGTGCGAACAATATCTCCCTATTTCCGTCTTCGTTAAAAATAAACCTACAAGCAAAATTCAGGGTTTGCAATTAAGATAATGAATGTTTTACTTATATATCCTCTGTTTCCAAAAAGTTTTTGGTCTTTTGAAAAAACCCTGGCTTTGTTAGATCGAAAGGCGATGTTACCACCGTTGGGCTTGGTGACAGTAGCTGCAATTTTACCCCAAGAATGGAATTTTAAGCTGGTAGACCGGAATATTCGCCAAATCACAGAAGCAGAATGGGCTTGGGCGGATTTGGTGATTTTGTCAGCAATGATTGTCCAAAAAGAGGATTTACTCGCACAAATTCAGGAAGCGAAACGACGCGGTAAGCGTGTGGCTGTGGGTGGACCTTATCCGACAGCGTTACCCAACGAAGTCACAGATGTGGGTGCAGATTATTTGATTTTGGATGAGGGAGAAATTACGCTACCTTTATTTATAGATGCGATCGCACGTGGTGAGTCTTCAGGGATGTTTCGTTCTGGTGGTGAAAAGCCAGATGTCAGCACCACTCCCATTCCTCGTTTTGATTTGCTGGAGTTTGATGCTTATGCAGAAATGTCGGTGCAGTTTTCTCGTGGCTGTCCTTTCCAGTGTGAATTCTGCGATATTATCGTTCTCTATGGACGCAAACCCCGCACCAAAACACCGTCTCAACTCCTCGCAGAACTTGATTATCTCTACGAATTAGGTTGGCGACGCAGTATTTTTATGGTAGATGATAACTTCATCGGTAATAAGCGCAACGTCAAATTATTCCTAAAAGAACTAGAACCTTGGATGGTTGCACATCAGTATCCTTTCTCTTTTGCAACCGAGGCTTCTGTTGATTTAGCCCAAGATCAAGAATTGATGGATGCAATGGTAAGGTGTAATTTTGGCTCTGTTTTCCTAGGTATTGAAACCCCAGACGAAGAAAGCCTCGCTTTTACTCAAAAATTCCAAAATACACGAGATTCCCTCAGCGAAGCAGTACATAAAATTACTCGTTCTGGGTTGCGAGTCATGGCAGGTTTTATTATCGGATTTGATGGCGAAAAAACAGGTGCTGGGGCAAGAATTGTTAAATTTGTGGAACAGACATCAATTCCCACTGCTTTATTTAGTATGCTCCAAGCCCTTCCTGATACCGCATTGTGGCATAGATTAGCAAAAGAAAACCGACTCCGTAGTAAATCTGCAAATATCAATCAAACCACATTGATGAATTTCGTCCCCACCCGGCCTTTAGCAGAAATCGCCAGCGAATATGTAGAAGCATTTTGGGAACTTTACGAACCATCACGATTTTTAGATCGTGCTTATCGTCATTACCGCATTTTAGGTGAAGCAACCTATCCG
Organism: Anabaena sp. PCC 7108; assembly: GCF_000332135.1. NCBI lineage: Bacteria > Bacillati > Cyanobacteriota > Cyanophyceae > Nostocales > Nostocaceae > Anabaena > Anabaena sp. PCC 7108. Next base: position 2,789,874 of record NZ_KB235896.1, on the reverse strand, counting down.
AAAAAAGGCAAAGGTGCTAAAAAACAAGTGAATTGGAAGGTATTACGGGCATTGTTAATTATTTGCTGGCGACAAGGTGCGTTACGTAATACCCGTTGGCAATTTTGGCGTAATCTGTGGAATATGTACAAGCATAATCCCGGTGGTATCAGTAGCTATTTATCGGTTTGCGCTCAAATTGAGCATTTCTTGGAATATCGTCAGATTGTCCGCGATGAAATTGAAGCTCAAGTAGCTGAATTTTTAGCAGCAGAAGCACAGGTAAAACTGGAAGAGGAAAAAGCCCAAGTGTTAGTTTAAGTAAATCTTGCCGCAGTTAGAATAACCACCGAACTAAGTAGTAAGACTGAATAAAAGAAAAGTTAGTAGTCAGGGCTTTAGCCCTATCAAACCTACCAAGAGAGCGATAAATCGCTCACTACGACAAAAATTTTATCTGACATTTAATTCTGTCTACCTACTTATTCATTCTGCGGCTAATAGCGACTTTTCATACTCTCACCTGTCCCCTGCTATATAACTAATTCAATCCACTCTTTGCAATTGCGCTACTCTGGGGTCAATAATTTTCTGTCCCAAACTAGCGAATTTAATCGCCACAGAAACTTTATTTCCCGCTCCAAAAACGTGGGTGATTTCCCCAATTCCAAAGGATTTATGTAATACTCTTTCTCCTACTTGCCAATTTTCTGTAGTGTTTTGGGTGCTAGTTTTGACAGATGTAGTTTTCGTAAAAGAACGGCTGACTTTGTTTTGAGTAGTTAATAATTCTTCCGGTAATTCGTCGAGAAATTGCGATCGCATTGCGGGTTCTCTGGAACCATACAACCGTCGTTCTCTCGCGTGGGATAAAAACAACCTTTCTTGAGCGCGAGTGATACCCACGTAACACAGACGGCGTTCTTCTTCCAATAATGAAGGATCTTGTAGAGAACGATAACCAGGAAATAATCCCTGTTCTAAACCTACTAAAAATACTACCGGAAATTCTAATCCTTTGGAAGCGTGTAATGTCATTAAGGAAACTACTGTTTTTCCTTCTTTTAAATTATCTAAATCAGAACTCAGGGCTGCACTTTGCAAAAAGGCTTGTAAGGAAATATCTTCACCTTCATTTTCTTCTTGAAATTGTAATGCTGCGTTATAAAGTTCCTGAACGTTTTTAACTCTATCACTAGCTTCATCTGTACCTTGATTTAACAAGTCTTGGACATAACCAGAATCTTCTAATACTCCTTGGACAATCTCAGTAACTGGAACTTGGGAAATTTGTTCTTGCCATTTTTGAATCAATTTACCAAAGTTATTCACAGATTTTGCAGAACGTCCAGCTAAGGTATTTACTGATGTTTCATCACTTAATATTTCCCACAAAGTTGTCCCTAATTGCTGGGAAGCATTCATCAAAGCATCAATAGTGGCTTTACCAATTCCCCGACGAGGAGTATTAATCACTCTTAATAAACTCACTGTATCCGCTGGATTATTAATTGCTCTTAAATAAGCGACAACATCTTTGATTTCTTTACGGTCATAAAACTTCATTCCCCCTACAACTGTGTAAGGAATTTGATATTTAACTAATAATTCTTCAAAGGGACGAGATTGGGCGTTAGTCCGATAAAGTATGGCAAAACTTCCCCAATTCAATTCTGGATTTTGATGTTCTAAATTCCGAATTTGATTAATAACAAATGCCGCTTCTGCCATTTCTTCATCGGCTTTATGGCAATATATTTGTTCACCTGTATCTCTTGTCGCCTTGAGAATTTTATCAATCCGTTGGGTATTATTTTCAATCAGTTCGTTAGCAGCTTGGAGAATATTTTCACAAGAGCGATAGTTTTCTTCTAACTTCACCATTGAGCGGGTATCGTCATCTTCTAAACCATCGCCGAAGTTTTCTTGAAACTCTAACAAAATCGTGAAATCTGCCATTCTAAAACTATAAATTGATTGGTCAGCATCACCGACAACAAATACTGAGCGATTTTGCCAATCCCATTCACTTTTACGATTTTCACCGTTGGTTACTAAAAGCTGAATTAAATCGTATTGAGTCCGGTTTGTATCTTGATATTCATCCACAAGAATATGACAGAATTTACGATACCAATAACCTAAAACTTGTTCATTTTGTTGAAATAATCTTGTAGGAATTAAAATTAAATCATCAAAATCAAGAGCATTATTTTGGGATAATTTATCTTGATAGCGATTGTAAACGTCAGCGATGACTCGTCCGCGATAATTTGGTTGTTCTCGCTCAAATTCTTGGGGTGAAAAGCCTTGATTCTTGGCGTTACTAATGGCGTAACGTACAGATTTAGGTTCAAACTTTTTACTATCTAGATTTAAATCTTTTGTAACTATTTCTTTGATGAGACTTTGCACATCAGATTCGTCAAAGATAGAGAAATTTTTATTCCAACGTCTGCCTTTTTCGTCTTGGTATTTTTCGATATCCCAGCGGAGAATGCGAGAAAATAAACTATGAAAAGTACCACACCACATATCTTTAATATAGGTGCGATAAACTTTTGATTTTAATTTTGTTTGTTCATATTCTGGTAATAAATCCAACTTTTTACCATATTGGGTAATGGCTAATTGTTCCGCAAACAGCCTTTGAATTCTATCCTTCATTTCCCGTGCGGCTTTGTTAGTGAAAGTCACAGCGAGGATATTTTCAGGATTGACACGATGTTTGATAATCAAATTTGCTATTCGATAAGTCAACGCACGAGTTTTACCAGAACCAGCACCAGCAACGACTAGCAATGGTCCGCAGTAATGTTCGACGGCTTGACGTTGACTAGGGTTAAGGTGGTTGAGAAAATCAATACTTGTAGTCATAGAGAGGAAATAGCGATCGCATGGTACTATATAGATCAATAGTACCTATTGCCCAGGTTATACCATCTTGGATTCTCTGAGATTATATTTTAAATTGTGCAGTATTTGCTGGATAAGCTTTTTAGGGTTTCGTCTATCGCCATAATTCTTCAATTATTGGTATTAAAATCCAAACACCAAATCTATTCCTGAACTGTCAAGGGTAGACAAATAGTAAAAGTAGAACCAACACCGAGTTCACTGCTGACAATAATTTCACCTCCCATCATCTGACAAAAATGACGGCTAATTGCTAGTCCCAAACCAGTACCACCATATTTTTTCGTAGTTGAAATATCTCCTTGTATAAAGGGTTGAAACAACTTTTGCTCTTGACTCGGTGACATCCCAATTCCGGTATCAGTCACAGTAAAAATAATCAACCCTAAAGGCGCTTCCTGGAAGATTTTTGCTTTCTCACTCTTAACAGTCAGTGTTACTTTACCGTTAGTGGTAAACTTAGCAGCATTGCTGAGTAAGTTTAATAATACCTGTCGCATTCTTGTTTGATCAGCATACATCATCCCTAGTGGTTCATTGCAATCTATCACCAAGGTGTTGCCATTTTTTTCGATAGCTGGTTTAACTGTGTGAACAACATTGTGAATCAAAGTTATGACTTCAAAAGTCTCTGGATAGAGAGTCATTTTCCCCGCTTCAATTTTTGACAAGTCGAGGATATCGTTAATTAGTTCTAGTAAATGTCTACCAGCAGAATTAATAGTTTCTAAATCAGCAATAAAGTCTGGTGATACACCAATATCAGCCGCATCATCTTTTAATAATTGACTTAAACCAATCACTGCATTTAGCGGTGTGCGTAACTCATGGCTGACATTTGCCAGAAATTGGCTTTTGGCTTTACTTGCAGCTTCTGCTAATTCTTTTGCTTGTTGCAGTTGTTTAGTTCGCTCAGATACTCTTTCAATTAAGCGATTGAGAGATTTAGCAAGTAACCCAATTTCATCATCAGTAGTGATAGGAGCGCGTAAATCAAAATTAGATTTTCTAGCCACCTGTTCAGCTACTTGAGTTACAGTGATGACAGGTTCTGCGATCGCTCGACTAGTACGCCATGCCACAACAGCAGCTATAGCAACTGATACCAACATACTGACTATGACAATTAATCTCTCCACGAATCTAGCTTGTTCTACATCTCTCTGTCGCTCCTGGGCTTGCATTTGAGCAGTGTTAAGAATATTAGTCAATTTATCTGACAAATTTTCTAGCTGTATGGCTGTCTCACCACCCATAATTTTCAGTAACTGCTCTCGTGCTGAAGTAACTTGTTGTGGCTTTACCTTTTGAGAGTCAAGTTGCCGCAAAACAACATCAATTTGATTAATATAGGATTCTAGATTAATTGAGTAATCCTGTAATAAATTCTCTAAAGTTGCACTGGTTGCGGCTAATGTCTGAGGCTTACTGTTGATATAGCCGCCAATGTTTTGCTCTAATTTCCGAGCTTGAGAAACAGAATAGAGAAATGCAGTTTTTCTCTTACTTAGTTGTTGTGGATTTTCTAGGACTGCAACTAAGTTAGAGCTATGCAATTGCGCTCCAACTACCGCATTTTTATAATTATTTAGTAATTGTCCTTGCTCGTTGGCTTGATTGAACTGTCGGACTTCTCTGCCCCGATAGTAGTTGGCTAATACCAACCCAGTTAGGGAACCAAAAAAGCCAATACCAATAGCTACAAAGTATCCATAACCAATTTTTTGATGGATGCGCCAAGAACTGGCTTTGAGTCTCCCAGGGGAGGGAAATTCTATAGTTGGTAATTCATCTGTTTTTAGCTCTTCAGTTGACACTTTCTTGCTTTGTAAACTTTTATCAACAAGGATTGGTTTTTGATCTGACATCCTTGCAATTTTCTTACTGATATCTTCTTGCACTATTCTCAATAAGATAGGGTTAGCGTTACTCACCTTACGAAATTATCAGGTTTTGGGGCTTGAATTTTAGCAATAAGATGATGGTGCAAGATTAGAGTTCATCAATCCCAAAATATCACCAATTAAGTTTAGCGTTTATCATCATTTCTAATTTGATTAAGATTAACTTTATTTTATTGGATAACAGGACTAAATGATTTTGAATCATACTATAATATAGGCTTATAATTAAAGTTTCCCTCCATAGTGTTTAGGACTTACGCAAGTGTCACACTAAAAATCTGTTGTAGGGTGCTTTACTACTGCATAAATCCTGCAAATAAACAGATTGTTGATATCTGACGCACCCTACCAATGTGCCAGTTGCGTAAGTCCTGGTGTTAAACAAATTTTTGTAGCTAAAATTAACCACATACCATAAAATTATATTTATGTCTAGTCTTTGTGAACAGACAATCAAATTGTTACATATTAGTATCAATATGAATAAGTTAATTGACGAATGCGGCTGAAGATAGCTTTAATATCAGATAAAATCAGCGTTTACACTTGTATGAGTGAGAGGTAGACTGATTTTTGCATGATTTGTGCTTCGATGAGGAAATTACATAGGACAGGATCATCACAACCTGAGAATTCCAGTTAATTTACAAAACAGAACTTAGGAAACTGATGCGAATATCTCCTGTTGCCTTTTGACTTCTATCCTCATACTGACTTTCTACCCTGTAGTTGATGCAGTAGAGGTAATGTGGCAATTATGGTTATGGGACACTCAAACCCCTTTGTAACTTCAACCCAATCATGCTGATGCAAGGATCAATTATCTACTCAACAACCTGATGGTTGGAATTGTGCGGATAAAAAAACTCGACTCGACTGTCAAAATTATGGAAGTGAAAATGCAAGAACCAGAATACACAGAAACCAAACCAAAAGAAACCACAGTCCCAGATATCAATAGCCAACCAGGAAGTATTACCAAACTTCAACCTCCTGTACAGTCTCAAGAGCAATGGATGAAATATGGACAACAAGTTTCTGGATTTTTAGGCACATTACCTGACTATGTGGGTAAATTTTTTAATCAATATAAGCAGCCTGTAGTTACTGTTGGGTTAATAATTACAACAATTGTTACCGTTAAAGTACTCTTGGCTGTTCTAGATTCTCTCAATGATATTCCTTTGGTAGCTCCTACCTTTGAGTTGATTGGTATTGGTTATTCTGTCTGGTTTATTTATCGCTATTTACTCAAAGCTTCAACTCGGCAAGAGTTAACTAGTGAAATTACAACTCTCAAATCACAAGTTGTTGGCCAAGACACTTCAGAATCTTAACCAAGAGATACAGGAGTAAAAAAAATTGTAGAGACGTTCCATGGAACGTCTCTACAAAGGTTGTAGATAACGCATATTTACAGCACCCGTAAGATGCTAGGAATACTATCTATTGCTTCCAGGGTTTGAATTTCAGCTAACGCTTGTCTAAAGTCTCCCTCTGAAACATAGTGGGTGACAACCACAATTTCTGCTAGTTCTGCTTGAAAGCCAGTTTGGACAACAGACTCTAAGCTTACGCCATATTTACCAAAGCAAGTACCTAATTTACCGATTACACTTGGTTGGTCTTTTGTTAAGAATCGAGCATAAAATCGAGTTACAAGTTCAGAAATTGGCGTAATTTCCAAGTAATTCTCATGTCTACAAGCTAACAGAGGATTTGATTTGGGAGTATCAGTTTGCAGAGTAGCAACAAGATGTAAGATATCAGAACAGACAGCACTAGCCGTAGCACCGGCACCGGCACCGGGGCCAAACAACATCACCTGGCCAATGGGTTCTCCTTCAACGAGAATGGCATTATAAACACCGTTAACACTAGCTAAAGGATGGGTTTGCGGCACTAGGGTAGGATGAACTCTAACTGATAGCTGAGAGTTATCCCTAGTTTGATGTTTGGCAATTGCTAACAATTTAATCACAAATCCCAATTTTGCAGCATAGGTAATATCTGTTTTGCTAACTTGGCGAATCCCTTCACAATATATATCTTGTAAGTTAATCCGGCCATCGAAGCCTAAAGATGCCAAAATCGCAATTTTATCTGCTGCATCTAAGCCATCAACATCAGCGGTAGGGTCAGCTTCAGCATAACCTAGACGTTGAGCATCAGCTAAAACATCATTGAAGTCGCTACCCTCTGTTTGCATCCGTGTGAGGATGTAGTTAGTTGTGCCGTTAACAATACCAGTAATGGCATGAATGCGGTTAACACTTAAAGACTGCTTGAGGGGTTGAATTACGGGTATACCACCACCAACAGCAGCTTCTAGCATTACGTATACCCCAGCTTGATTGGCTGCGGTAAATATTTCTGCCCCAAACCTAGATATTGCTGCTTTATTAGCTGTAACTACGTGCTTACCATTTTTAATAGCGGTGAGGATAAGTGTTCTGGCTGGTTCCAGTCCCCCCATAACTTCAACAATTATATCTATGTCTGGATCATTAACAATTGCTTCTAAATCAGTTGTTAATACTCCTGTAGACAATTCTACTTGGCGGGGTTGATCGAGCGATCGCACTCCCACCCGATATATTTCTATCTCTTTTAACAGTGGGTGACGACCTGCTGTATCTTGCAACAGTTGTACAGTCCCTGTTCCCACAGTCCCTAAACCTAATATTCCTAGTTTTACACCCACAGATTTTGCACCCAATTCATCTTTAAGTACGGAGTGCTGAGTGCTGAGTGCTGAGTATTTACAAGTATTTAACAACTTTACCTACCCAGAACCGAGAACTCTTTCCTCAACTCAACCATTTATATAAAACAATTGTAGGGTAGGCACTGCCCACCCTACTCATTTAGAACTGAGAACTCAAAACTCAGCACTCGGCACTCACCACTTAGTATGTTTCTACGTGCCAGCGGTGTGCTTTTTTGAGATCCTTCTGGTAACTACTCCAAGTCACACCTTCCTTAGCAGCAGCAGTAGTCAAAGCTGCATCAATGCCATCTTCCATACCGCGCAAACCGCAGATGTAAGTGTGGGTTTTTTCATTTTTAATCAATTGCCACAGTTCATCAGCGTGTTCTGCTACACGGTCTTGGATGTACATTCTGCCACCTTCTGGGTTTTTTTGTTCCCGGCTGATAGCATAGGTGAGGCGGAAGTTATCTGGATATTTTTGTTGCATTTCTTCCAGTTCTTCCTTGTAAAGAACGTTGGGAGTTGTGGGTACTCCAAATAACAACCAAGAGAATCCTTTGAATTGGTATTCTGGGTTAGCTGCTTTTTCATTATCCTTAAACATCCGCCACAGATAAGCCCGCATCGGAGCGATACCTGTTCCTGTTGCTAACATGATGACATTAGCTTCAGGATCTTCGGGTAATAGCATTTCTTTACCCACTGGCCCTGTGATTTTTACATCATCACCAGGTTTAAGCTGAGTAAGATAAGTAGAGCAAACACCATAGACTGTTTCTCCACTTTCTGGGTGTTTGTATTCTAATTGGCGAACACACAGCGATATTGTCTTATCATCTACATCATCGCCATGACGAGTTGAAGCAATCGAGTAAAGTCTGAGTTTTTCAGGCTTACCGTTTTTGTCAACACCTGGGGGAATAATACCGATACTTTGACCTTCAATATACTTTAAGTTACCAGTAGAAAGGTCAAACTTCAGGTGCTGAACAATACCAATACCGTCTTTTTTAACTAACGGTTCATTGGAGATACACTTACCAACAAACGGAGCGTTAGGACGGTAAGTGTTTACAGGAACATCAGCGTGTTTGGCTTTCCCTTGAGTCATGGTATTGCCTTTTTTTTCCTTAGCAGGTGATTTAGCGAAGCCTTTGACTTCACTACTAGTATTCACAGGTGTGGCTTTACCATTTTCCTCACTGTTAGCATTCACTGGCGTGACTAACTCGCTTACTTCGTTGTTAGTAATTTCCACAGCAGCCTTACCATTAACTGGTTCTAGAACTGTTATGGGGTGAATACTAACAATCTTGCCGCCTAGCCGAGTGATCCGTCGCATTTCTTGATTCATGCGGTTGTAAGGCACTCTGATGAACACACTGCCACTTTTACGAATTGGGTAGTCCGTTTGATCAGTCTCTTCGTTCTGACGCAAACCAACCACTTCGTAAACGAAGACGCGGCTACCTGATTCTATATTGGCAGCACCCTCAACAGCACCTTGATTGTACATTCGTTCTACCACTCCGATATTTACTTAACCGTTTATCAAAAAAAGATCATTCCCATCCTATGCCAGCTTTAGTTTACCGGATTTTTGTTGCACAAGACTGGCCGTCTGGGAAAACGGCATCATGACAATGATGCCTTGCTAAGTACACTCGGTCAAGACATATAGGTATGGTAAAGAACACACCTGTTCACCTTCTAAAGTAGAGGATAAGTCTTTGACAGAATGTTAATAGTGAATCAATTTAATCTTTTTTTCGGGAACTATATACTTCTTTTGGGAAGTTAGTTCACTGCAACCACAGATATGATGACCAACCAATATAACAAGTTTTACGTGATGTGAAAAATATGTCAACCTCTATCCGTATGTTGATTTCAGCAAAAGTAGTACTTGGGTGTGGTCAAAAAAGTAGCTGTTCACACCCCAAAAGGTAGAGATGTTACAAAAGAAGGGAACAGGGAACAGGGGGCAGGGGGCAGGTAAAAAACTAAAGTTTAAGAGTTTAAAGCTCAGTCAAAAAAAAGGATGTTTTTACAAGGAGAGTGACACGAAAAAAACAGTGTCATTATTTCAATCTCATGTTTTTAAACATGAGTTTTTTCTGTTAAGAGTTGCCTGTTAAGAGTTCCCTCTGAATGATTTTTATGTTTTAAGTACAATTACTTATTTACAAAGTTAGCTATATCTGAATCATGAACCACAACTAACTTAAAAAGCCAGCAATTTGATTTGGTACACTAAAATAATATTCCTGGCAGCAAATCTTGTTACAAAATGCATCTTTCTGTTAAAATCTAATATATCACTAGGATTAAATACTTACCAGCGAAGATGTCAGGATAGTTTAACAAGTAACAAAGATAACTGTGTTGCTTACTACTCTGGTATGCTATTTTCGTGCTGGATAGCAAGAACGCAGGATCATACCATTGGGGTAAACTCCTGGATTCAAAAATCTGCTGTGTGAAAAAAATATTGATTGACACATCTTTTTTAGTATTTAGAGGAGATTTATGACAAGTAAGCCGGAACGCGTGGTACTGATAGGAGTAGCAGGAGACTCCGGGTGCGGTAAATCTACGTTTTTGCGTCGGTTAATCGATTTGTTTGGCGAAAATTTCATGACAGTTATCTGTTTAGATGACTATCACTGCCTAGATCGTAAACAACGTAAAGAAACGGGGATAACTGCACTTGACCCCAGGGCAAACAATTTTGATCTCATGTATGAGCAAATTAAAGCTCTCAAAGAAGGTCAAGCGATTGATAAGCCGATTTACAACCACGAAACCGGCATGATCGATCCAGCCGAACGAATTGAGCCTAATCACATTATAGTAGTTGAAGGGTTGCATCCTTTATATGATGAACGGGTGCGATCGCTGCTCGACTTCAGCGTTTATTTTGATATTAGCGATGAAGTGAAAATTGCCTGGAAGATTCAACGCGACATGGCAGAACGAGGCCATCGCTACGAAGATGTTCTAGCACAAATTAACTCTCGTAAACCAGACTTTGAAAAGTTTATCGAACCACAAAGAGAATTTGCTGATGTGGTTCTGCAAGTGTTACCCACCAACTTGATTAAAAACGATACAGAGCGCAAGGTTTTACGAGTCCGGATGCTGCAACGGGAAGGGAAGGAAGGTTTTGAGCCAACTTACCTCTTTGATGAAGGTTCAACCATTCAATGGACTCCCTGCGGACGCAAACTGACCTGTTCTTACCCTGGAATGCAACTATACTACGGTTCTGATGTTTACTACGGACGTTACGTCTCTGTATTAGAAGTAGACGGTCAGTTTGACAATTTAGAAGAAGTAATTTACATCGAAACTCATTTGAGTAATACATCTACCACATACCAAGGTGAAATGACTCACTTGTTACTTCAACACCGTGAATATCCCGGTTCCAACAACGGTACTGGTTTGTTCCAAGTGCTAACAGGTTTAAAAATGCGTGCTGCTTATGAGCGATTGACAGCTAAAGAAGCAAAGTTAGCAGTTCAAGTCTAAAGCAAGCTGTGTTTGTGAATACAAAAGGGGAGCATCTATAGGTGTACCCCTTTTTTTGTGTAACCAACAAATCTAGTTAAGCAAAACATATTGGGTTTGCAGACGAACAGCGAAGTTTTATCAGTAAATGTGTAAATATTGTTATTATTTCATAAATTAGTCGCTGGACTAAATACTCTTTCCTTAGTCCGTGAGCAAAATTAGTCAAGGAGGAATTTCCTTTGTCTCGACGCTATTTATTTACCTCCGAGTCAGTCACCGAAGGACATCCAGATAAAATCTGTGATCAAATTTCCGATACTATTCTGGATGCTTTATTGACACAAGATCCCAGTAGCCGAGTTGCGGCTGAAGTAGTTGTTAATACGGGCTTAGTACTAATTACTGGAGAAATTACCACTAAAGCCAATGTCAATTTTGTCAATTTAGCCCGGAAGAAGATTGCGGAAATTGGCTACACTGATGCAGTTAACGGCTTTTCTGCTAATAGCGCCAGTGTATTGGTAGCTTTAGATGAACAGTCTCCTGATATTGCTCAAGGTGTAAATACGGCTCAAGAAACCCGCGCTCAAGATAGTGAAGAACTATTTGATAAAATCGGTGCTGGTGATCAAGGAATCATGTTTGGTTTTGCTTGCAATGAAACACCAGAATTGATGCCCTTACCGATTAGTTTAGCTCACCGCATTGCCCGGAGATTGGCAGCAGTAAGAAAAACAGGAGATTTATCATACCTGCGTCCTGACGGAAAAACCCAAGTTACCGTAGTCTATGAAGATGGAAAACCCGTAGGTATTGATACAATCTTGATTTCTACCCAGCATACACCTAATATTGGGGATATTACGGATGAGGCAGGGGTACAAGCCAAGATTAAAGAAGACCTGTGGTCAGCAGTAGTGGAACCTGTGTTTGGTGATATTGACGTTAAGCCAGATCAGGATACACGTTTTCTCGTTAACCCTACAGGTAAATTTGTCATAGGTGGACCTCAAGGTGATTCTGGTCTGACTGGACGAAAAATCATTGTCGATACCTACGGTGGTTATTCACGACATGGTGGTGGTGCTTTTTCCGGTAAAGACCCCACGAAGGTAGACCGTTCAGCTGCGTATGCTGCTCGTTATGCAGCAAAAAATATTGTGGCTGCGGGGTTAGCAGAAAAATGTGAAGTGCAGTTAAGTTATGCCATTGGTGTAGCAAGACCAGTCAGCATTTTTGTGGATACCTTTGGTACAGGTAAAGTGGATGATGACATTTTGTTGGAATTAGTTACAGAGTACTTTGAACTACGTCCAGCCGGAATTATCCATACTTTCAATTTACGCAACCTACCCAGTGAAAGAGGCGGACGTTTTTATCAGGACATCGCAGCTTACGGTCACTTGGGACGTAGTGATTTAGATTTACCTTGGGAACGTACTGACAAGGTGGATTTATTGAAGAAAGCTGCTAATAAGTTACTTTCAGAAGTTATTGCTGAGGCATTAACTTAGAATCTGGTGATTTGAGGTTATGGGTAATTTGCATCTCTGACCTAATCTTGATCACAATTGATATTAAAAAACCTCCGCTTGTATAACTATCAAGCAGAGGTTTTCTTAGTGGTGATGATTGCTTTATTCTCGCAGCAATATCATAATTGCCAGCAAGCAAAACCTGAAAAATATGATTGCGTTTTTAATCAGTGAACGCTTATCAAGCATATATTACTGATAACTGTTAATCCCAGTCAGGAATTTGACCATCTTCTCCACCAATACCGATACCAGTATTATATATTTCAGCACCAGTGATGGTTAAATTATTCATTGATGCTTGATACACATTGGAATCATTAATAGTGGCAGCGGTGAGGTTTGCACCATTGAGATTAGCTTGCTTCAAATTCACATTTGTGACAAAAGCTGATGTTAAATTAGCACCTGCCAAATTTGCACCAGTAAGGTCAGCACCTTCAAGGTTAGCATCTGTTAAGTTAGCTCCTTGGAGATTTGCACCTCGTAAATCTGCACCGATTAAATGAGCGCCACTGAGGTTAACTCCTGATAGATTGCACTTAATGCATTCCCTAGTTGACAATAGCTTCTGTATATCTTGCGTATTCCCAGCTTGGACTGAGTTAGCTAAAAATAGGGGAGCGACTAAGGCTATAACTGCTAGTAGCTGGCGTTTCATAATTTTATTCCCCTTCTGGTATGGAGTAGCATCCGTTCTTTCCCTCACAACTTTATTATCTCACTAAATTGCTAAAGAATGCTGATTTACCTCACAAGTTAGATGTGATGTTTCCCAAACTGGCTATTAAGGCTAAAACTATGATTGGGCTTAAGTCTGAGCTACATCTACTTCTTGTTTTTAGGTAAATTGCTTCTATTAAATTTAGTGTTAAATATTTTTAAGTTGGTTTACACAGCATACTTGAGCCTTAATAGTAAATGAGTATTTTCTACTAGCAAAAAGTCAGAGTATAACGTGGGTTGATGATTTATTCTGTGAGCATAATAACTTAATTACCACGTCTAAACCAACCCTGTATCTGAGAAGAAGCGTTGATTTCCCAGCTTCCTTGTTGCCAGAAATGATATTTTAAAGAAACTTGATAACTTTTCCCATATCTTTTAATCATGTTGGTGTGAGTTATGGGCAATCTTGTTCTCTTTTACAGAGAATAGCAACACTATGAACAACATTTTTAAGGTTTGAAATCAGTGGTGAAATTACAAATCGAACGGATAATTGCAACGCTTAAACAGGATTTACCGACATTATTTGCAAAAGATATTTCCTACAACATCTATACAGAGGATATCTTTTTCCGTGACCCGGTAAATAAATTTCAAGGTAAGTTTAATTATCGGATTATTTTTTGGACTTTGCGGTTCCATGCCAAGCTATTTTTTACAGAAATTGCTTTTGATTTACATGATGTATCTCAGTCGGCGGAAGATACAATTTTAGCTCAGTGGACTGTGCGGGGGATTTTGCGGGTTCCTTGGCAAGCGCGGTTATTTTTTAATGGGTATTCGACTTATAAATTGAATGGGGAAGAGTTGATTTATGAGCATATTGATACTTGGGATAGAGAACCAGGAGAGATTTTCAAGCAGTTTTGGCAGCAGGGAGAAAAAATGTGAAATTCATAGGGAACAGGAAGCAACTCTTAACAGAAAAAACTCATGTTTAAAAACATGAGATTGAAATAATGACACTGTTTTTTTCGTGGTACGCATCTTGTAAAAACATCCTTTTTTTTGACTGAGCTTTAAACTCTTAAACTTTAGTTTTTTATTTGTTCCCTGTTCCCTGTTCCCTGTTCCCTGTTCCCTGTTCCCTGTTCCCTGTTCCCTTCTTTTGTAAAGAAATAATCTCAAGATAATTAAGGCTGATAAAGAGAGTTTTTTGAGCAGCAATAATCCCAGTATGATATCAAATGCTACTCAAATTCCTGGATCTGCAATGCCGTACTGTTGAGCCTGCATATTCCACAGGGACGTATATTCGCCTCCACGCTGTAAAAGTTCCTGGTGAGTACCGTCCTCAATTAAGTGACCATCTTTGAGGACTAAAATTCTATCAGCCATTCGCACTGAAGCCAATCTATGGGTAATGAGGATGGTAGTTTTGCCCTCAGCCAACTCAATAAAGCGAAAATAGAGATCATACTCGCTGCGGGGGTCAAGTGCTGCGGTAGGCTCATCCAGAAGTAGTAGTTGGGCTTCTTGGCGGACAAAAGCGCGAGCCAGAGCTAACTTTTGCCACTGACCTCCAGAAAGTTCTGTGCCGCCAAACTGCTTACCTAGCGGTGTATCTTCCCTTGAGGGGAAATCATCAACTAGTTTGACAATATCGGCTTTTTCAACTGCGTATCGGAGAATTTCTGGACGCTCTAAAGCAGCGAGGTTTCCTAAAGCGATATTTTCCCCTAGGGTGAGGGCATAGTGACCAAAGTCTTGAAACACTCCAGCAATTTGCTGCCGCCACTGCTCTAAATTCAAATTTCTGAGGTCTATACCATCGACGATAATACGTCCTGTGGTGGGATCGTATAACCTAGTCAAAAGCTTAACTAAAGTAGTTTTACCAGCGCCATTTTCCCCTACTATAGCTACAGTTTGCCCTGGGTAAAGAGTAAAAGAAATATCCTGGAGAGCTAATCGACCATCTGGATAAGAAAAATCAACTTTCTCAAAAGTAATACCCTCAAGAATTGGAGTGGGGATTTTCTTTCCTGGTATGCTGAGTGGCATTGGGGTGGGGCTATCCAGAAAATTGAAAAATTGCTGCATATAAAGAACATTTTCAAATAGATCCAGCCAATGACTAACAAATCTTTCTAGATTATTTTGAAAGTAGGTTAATGACTGTACGAAAAGAAGTACGCTACCTGGGCTGAACTCTCCTTTGAAAGCCTTCTTTACCACCCAATAAAAAGCAAAACCATTACCTAAAGTACTGAGAACAGCTAGGCTAGATGACCAAAATGCTTGTTTACTCCGCAGATGACGCATAGATTCATGTAAAGACTGAAATGCTTGTAGATAACGCTCCATAAAAAACGAACCTAGCTGAAACAACCTGATTTCTTTGGCATAGGTGTCAGTGAGCATTACCGAAGTGTAGTACTGCATTCTCCGAGCTTGAGGACTCTTCTCAAATAGAGTTAACCAAATAGTTCTGCCATATTGTGAAGAAACTACTATCTGGGGTATGGTTGCGATCGCAATTACTAGTGGTATCCAAATAGCTAGGGGAACTAGTAGCACAACTATGACAATCAAAGTCACCAAAGATCGACTTAATTCAACTAAATTCTCCAGTAAATTCAATGGCTTATAGCTAACTTGTTCTTGGAGAAGTTGTAGCTCATCATAGAAGCTAGAATCTTCAAAACGGCTCAGGTCTGAAAAAGTATCAGCTTTATGCATTAACAATAGACTAATGTGAGCCGTTAACTTGTCATTAAGATTTCCTTGAAGTGCGAATATCCAAGGATACAGAAGTGTTTCCAATAGCAAAGCTCCCACC
Organism: Anabaena sp. PCC 7108; assembly: GCF_000332135.1. Classification (NCBI taxonomy): domain Bacteria; kingdom Bacillati; phylum Cyanobacteriota; class Cyanophyceae; order Nostocales; family Nostocaceae; genus Anabaena; species Anabaena sp. PCC 7108. The sequence continues at coordinate 2,773,800 of NZ_KB235896.1, read as the reverse complement.
CATCCTGCTACCAAAGGCCACAGAATGGAATCCCCTAATTCTCTACCAGATGTCAAAGCTGTTGCTACGGTATCTACTACTAGTTTAGTAATCCAAACACTTATGCCGGGAAGAAACCCCTGCAACAAAGTCACAGCAACCAGAAACAACATTTCCCTAGGTGCTGCTGTCCATAACAAGGGCAAAGAGCGAAATAAAGCTCTAGTGTAATCTTCAAACCAAACTTGTAAATCGCTCATTAACTAAACCTTATTTTTGATGCTGTATTAGATAATTCTCAGATTTCAAATAACTTGATTTTTGCCAATTCTGCTATCTATCACTAATACTTTACTTTTGATAAACTTTTATCTCCACTTCTTAGGGATGAATATATGAAAAATATTAAAATCTCTGCCCTACAGAATTTTCACGTATATCAAAACAGCCTAGAGTCGATATAAACTCTATAATTAAAGGATCATGAAATCTCAATCTAGTTTTTTAGATAATCTCCTCAATAGTAAGGGAGTATTACTACTTCACTAAAGTAGTAACTATAAAGAAAGAGAAACACGATTCCTAAGCAACTGTCAGCACCATTAAAAATCTAGTTTAAGCGCCAAATTACTGTTTATTTTTACGACTTCCTGCATAATTCATACAATAAAGTAAATTATATTTGCTGCTATCAATAGCAAAAACTATACTACTTAAGAAAGAAGTAAAACATACAGAAACAGATATTCTTGTAAGAGTTAGATCAGCAAAAAAAGACATAATTGTTGGTTGATGCTAACCAAGGTAAAAAAATTCTCAGCCACAAGGTTTCAGAGAATAGAAATACTATCTGGGAGTTGCCGGCACTGTTCAGAAAGTAAGTTGGATATTTTGTTTCACAACCAGGTTATTAAATTGAAGTTAACAGGAGTAATTGACAATGCTTGCAGAAAAAACCCTACCTCAACAAACAATTGATCTGCGCTTAGTTGACAAAGCAGACAAACTAGAACAACTGCTGTTATCTGATGAAGAAATAGCAGCTTTAGAAAAATTATCAACATCAGGAATGTTTGAATCTACAACCACCCAAAGATGGTTTGCTAATTGCGGTGGCTGTGGGAGACCTTGCGGTGGCTGTGGAAGACCTTGCGGTGGCTGTGGAAGACCTTGCGGTGGCTGTGGGAGACCCTGCGGTGGCTGTGGAAGACCCTGCGGTGGATGCGGTGGCTGTGGAAGATTTGGCAGCGATGGAACAGTATCAGGTGTGTTGGAGGACACTGATGAACTGGGATTTGGATACTAACTAAACCTAGAGATAAAACAGCCATTCGGTAATTCTAGAAATCGAGTTTTTTGAGTTTAGAGCCAAAAATCTGGCTGGAAAGACCAATAAAAACCCTGTTTTGAAAATCTTTTTTGTGAGCAAAAACAGGGTTTTTAATTTTTCTTAATTTCCATTTATTCCCTGAAATAAAGTCTATGAAATTAAATGATAGTAAGCGACTACGTCTACTAGAACACGTTGTCATTAACGTGATGCCATCAAATTGCAATGGCGAAGAAAGTATGATTTTCAATACAACACGGCGAACGCTGACAGTAAAGGGTCAAGCATTGCATGATGTAGAAAGCATTGTTTTACCATTACTAGATGGTTTCCGAACAATAGAAGAAATCCGGGCTGCGGTTGGCGAAAAGTTAACCGATTCTTCACTAAACCAATGTTTAGAGTTTTTGATGGAAAATCGCTTAGTAGAAGAGTTAATGGAGGAGAAAATTGATTTAGATCGTCGTGCTTATTTACTTCCTCAAATCAGCCTTTATCATGAACTAGGTTTTGACCAAAAGGATGTTCAAAAACACTTAGCTAACGCCAGGATTGCTGTTTTTGGACTGGGAGGTTCAGGACTAATAACAGCAATCAATTTGGCTACTGCTGGTATTGGTTTTCTGCGTTTGTGCGATGATGCCTACACAATTTCGTCAGATTCCCTGATGATGTCAAGCGGTGCCTTTCGGAGTGTAGAAGCAGGGCGACAGATTGAGTCCATTGGTGGAGTCACCCAAACTGAAATTTTCACAGATGCTTTAACTGACGACGAAACAATCAATGCTTTGCTTGATGATGTTAACCTCGTGATTGTTGCTACCGATGCCGTATCCGTAAATCTAGCTTATCGCCTCAACAGACTATGTCTGAAGATGCAACGCCCATTGCTACCCGGTGGGGCTGCTGGTGTGGAGGGAACTGTTGGTCCGCTGGTTTTTTCCCAAGATGGACCTTGCTATCTATGCTATCGGATGCGGTCTATGGCCTGTTCTAAGCTGCCAGAGGCTGAATTGGCAATTGAGCAGTTTCTCAACCGAGAACGCCGTTCACAACCACGGCTGCGCGAAAATTTGCCCATAGGACAGATGTTGGTGGGTAGTTACCTAGCGTTGGATGCATTGAAGATGATGCTGGGTTTGTCAATTGCGACTGATGGGAAATTACTGCATCTAGACTTGCTGGGAACAAAGCTGACTCATAACGTTGTTCTGAAAAAACCAGGTTGTCCGCATTGTTCACAAAAACAGGTGACAGGAAACAGGTGACAGGTGACAGTGTAAAAAGTCAAAACTCAGCACTGTTTATGATAGGAGCGAACAAAGTGAATACAGCGATTGCTAGTCCTCGCTGGCGTGATTTAGTTAGCCCCCATACTGGAATTATCCGAGCCATAGATAGATTTACCAAACCTTATACAGAGTTCGATTTCCCGGTTTTGTGGCAAGCCGAATTAGCAAATTTCCACCTTCGCAAACAGCAGGATGATTTACGCTACGGTGTCGGTAGGGGCATGACTGATGAACAAGCAATTTTTGGGGCTATTGGCGAAGCGATAGAGAGATATTGCGGCGGTATTGTAGATGATCGGCAACTGATTGTTAGTAGTTATGAAGAATTGGGCAATTGTGCCGTCCCTACTTCAGTTTTTTCTTCCTTTTCTGATCAACAATATTCTGACCAAAATTTCCCTTTTCCAGCTTTCGATTCAGCAACGCAGACTTCGTGGATTAATGCCCTGGCTTTAGCCAGCAACCAACAGGTTTTAGTCCCTGCATTTTTGGTTTATTTGGACTGGGAGGGTAATCAACCAGGAGATCATATTTTACCTGTCACTACTAATGGCATGGCTAGTGGACCTTCTCTAGAATTTGCTGCTTACCGTGGCTTCTGTGAATTAATTGAGCGTGATGCTTTCATCATTACCTGGTTAAATCGTCTACCGGCTCGGCGGATTTATTTTGACCACCGACCAGGAATTGAAACAGAAATTGCCCGCCATTACTCCAGATTTGGCATTGAGTTAGTTACCTTCGATTTCACTACTGATATTCAAGTCCCAGTTGTCATGGCTATGTTAATAGATCATTCGGGCAAAAGTCCAGCTGTTGCTACTGGTTTGGGATGCCATCTTGATGGAGCAACGGCTGTTCATAAGGCGATATTTGAAGTTTGTCAAGCCCGCTTTGGTGACATAGAAAGTATGGCTAAGGGCGCTGGGACTAATCTCCATCAATATAGTGATGTTAAAGATTTAGAGGATCACAATGCTTTTTTCTATTCAACTGCTCGACTTGGGGAATTGGATTTCTTATTTAACCATGACCAATGTGTAAAAGTCGAAGATTTACCAACTTATAAGTGTGAGTCTGAAGTAGATAAATTGCAATCAGTAATTGCTAGATTACATTCGGTTGGTGCTGAACCCTATTTAGTGGAGATTACAACTCCTGATATCGCGTCCCTTGGTTTTCAAGTAGTGCGAACTTTGGCTAGTGAACTAGTCCCTATCTATTTTGGATATGGACAAGAACCTCTGGGGTTGAGGCGTTTGTTCGAGGTTCCAGAACGGTTGGGTTATGGTGGCCGACGTACCAAAGCTGACCTAAATCCCTGCCCCCATCCTATGGCTTAAAACGAGGAAATTAGCGCCATGTATAAAGCCAATGAACCACTAGAGTTAGCTCTTTTATATCATTTAAATTCTCCAGTTCCTAAAAGTTATGTTAAACGTGTTCTGGCTACTGAACTGCGGTATATGCCGGATGCTGCTTTTCTGGAACTACCAAAAGCACCACAAGATAACCCGCTCAGAGAAATTTTGGCACGACGTTCTTCTGTGCGATCTTTTGAAAATACAATTATGCCGCTGATCTCATTAGCTCAATTACTTGATGCCGGATGTGGAATTAATGGTTTGCGTCAAGTAGATAATCAATTTTATGAAGGTCGCAATTCCCCATCCGCAGGAGGACTTTATCCCATTGAGATGTTCGTATCTACTCAAGCTGTAGAAAGTCTAGCTGACGGATTATATCACTATGAACCTCGCGGTCATGGGCTACATTGGGTCAGTGATGCTGTTCTGGCGGATTTTGTAGAACCTTTGTTACAGCAAGATTATTTTGTGAATGCAAATGCTTTATTTATATTCACATCTGTTTTCATGCGTTCAATGTGTAAATATGGTGCGCGTGGTTATCGTTTTGCGCTGTTGGAATCTGGTCATCAAGCAGAAAATATATGTCTAATGGCTGGGCAATTAGAACTAGGCAGTCTTTGTATAGGTGGATTTCATGACATGAGTTTGAATAGCATTTTAGGTATTGATGGAAAACACCATGCTGCCCTTTATTGTGTTGCTGTGGGTACTTACAAAAGAAGGGAACAGGGAACAGGGAACAGGGAACAGTGAACAAATAAAAAACTAAAGTTTAAGAGTTTAAAGCTCAGTCAAAAAAAAGGATGTTTTTACAAGGAGAGTGACACGAAAAAAACAGTGTCATTATTTCAATCTCATGTTTTTAAACATGAGTTTTTTCTGTTAAGAGTTGCTTCCTGTTCCCTCTGAAAGCAAGGAACAAGGTTGAAACTCTTTTTTTTATATGGCTTTGTTCTTAAATTTTGTAAGTCATGAGATTAGAAAATGGTATGTATAGCAACAGACAAGGCGGTTAGGACATCTGCCAATGCTAAAACTTAGACACCAAAAGAGTTTTAGCACTGTCACCTGTCACCTGTTAAGAGTCACCTGCTATAGCTTTTCCAATTCTAATGACGTACACATCAATTTATTCCCTGTTTCCTAAAACTCAAAAACTTTGTACCTCACGAGCATGGGAACTGCTAGATTCAGAATTTAGATGGTGGATATTGTTTCAACACTTCCTGCAAATACTGCCCAGTATAAGACCGCTGATTCTTCGCCACTTCTTCTGGCGTTCCTACTGCGATTATTTCTCCTCCTTTATCGCCACCTTCTGGTCCCAAATCTATTACCCAGTCAGAACAACGAATCACATCTAAATTATGTTCAATTACTAAAATCGAATTTCCTTTATCCACCAATCTTTGTAAAACATCTAATAATTTGTGGACATCATAAAAAGATAAACCTGTGGTCGGTTCATCTATTAAATAAAGTGTTTTCCCTGTGGCACGTCGAGATAATTCTGTTGCTAATTTCACTCGTTGGGCTTCTCCACCAGATAATGTTGTGGCTGGTTGTCCTAACTGTACATAACCTAAACCAACATCAACTAAAGTTTGTAATCTAGTTACTGCTTTGGGAATGTTTTGACAAAAATCTAATGCTTCTTCAACCGTCATGTTGAGAACATCAGAAATTGATTTATCCTTATATTTAACTTGTAAGGTTTCCCGGTTATATCTCGCACCTTTACAAATTTCACATTGGACGTAAACGTCAGGAAGAAAGTTCATTTCAATGACATTCACACCTTGTCCGCTACAAGCTTCGCAACGTCCACCTTTAACGTTGAAAGAAAATTGTCCGGGTTTATAACCTCTGGTTTTGGCTTCGATGGTTTGGGAGAAGACATCGCGGATAATATCGAAAACCCCTGTGTAAGTTGCGGGGTTAGAACGGGGAGTTCTCCCAATAGGTGATTGGTCGATAACGATGGCTTTATCAACGGAATTTAAACCCTTAATTTCATCGATATCTTTAGGTAAAGGCGCTTTTTTGAGTAAATGATGTTGTAAAGCTGGATAAAGTAATTCGTTAATTAAGGTAGATTTTCCCGAACCAGAAACACCAGTGACAGAGACAAGTTTCCCCAAGGGAATTTCGACATCAATATTTTGTAAGTTGTTGCGACGAGCATTTCTAATAGTTAAAGTCCGTCCGTTTCCTTCTCTTCGTTCTGCTGGAGTGTGAATAACTCTTCTACCTGATAGGTAAGCACCGGTCAAAGAAGCTTCAGCATTTAATAAATTCTCTAAACTTCCTTGAGAAATAATATTTCCCCCGTGAATTCCGGCACCGGGACCGATATCAACTATGTAGTTAGCAGCGCGAATAGTTTCTTCGTCATGTTCAACGACTATTAAGGTATTTCCTAAATCGCGTAATTTGGTTAAAGTTTTCAGTAAGCGTCCGTTATCTCTTTGATGTAAACCAATGCTGGGTTCATCTAAAACATAAAGAACTCCTGTTAGTCCTGAACCGATTTGTGTCGCTAGACGAATGCGTTGAGCTTCCCCACCGGATAATGTCATAGCGGGACGATCTAAAGTGAGATAATCTAAGCCGACATCTAATAAAAATTGTAATCTGGCTTTAACTTCTCTGAGAACTAAATCAGCAATTTGGGTTTGGCGCGAACTCAATTCTAAATTTTCTACCCTTTCCCGACATTCTCGAATTGATACGCTAGTTAAATCTAAAATTCCATATTGTCCCAACTTCACAGCTAAGGCTTCCGGTTTTAATCTTTTCCCTCCACAAACTTCACAAGGTTGGTCAATTAAATATTCTTCCAACTTCTGTTTAACTAACTCGGTTCCGCCTTCATATTGCCGTTGCAAAATGGGAATGACACCTTTAAAATTCTGCTTTTTCCCTTCTGGGTTTTTGTGATCATCTTCCCCGTACAAAACAATTTTTTGCTGTTCCGGTGTCAATTTACCCCATTGTGTCTGCAATTCAAACCCATAAGTCTGTCCCAGACTATAAAGCAACTCCAAATAGTAGGAGTTTTCCTTTTCTGACCAAGGGGCAATTGCCGCATACATGGGTGAATCGGGGTTAGGTACGACCAATTCGTGGGAAAACCTTTTTAAGGTGCCGATACCATGACAGTGGGGACAAGCACCATAAGGTGAATTAAAAGAAAATAAACGTGGTGATAATTCTTCCATTACTGCACCATGTTCTGGACAAGCAAAGTTTTCTGAAAACACCATTTCTACAGGTGATTCTTGTTCTGAAATACCTTGATTTTCTGCCCCAGTTACTATATACTTACTATCAGACCGCTCCAGCGCTAAGTTATCAGATGTGTCTTTTAATACTTCAATTATAGCAATTCCGTGAGATTGCTTAAGACAGGTAGAAAGAGAATCGACTAAACGCTCTTGTATTCCAGCTTTTTTAACTAAACGGTCAATAACCAGTTCTATAGTATGTGTGATATTTTTATCCAACTCGATGGAATCTGATAGCTCTCGCACCTCTCCATTTACCCTCAGCCTTACAAATCCTTGGGCTGCTAAACTGGATATGAGTTTGCGGTGAGTCCCCTTTTTACCCCGGACAACAGGAGCGAGAATTTGGAACCGGGTGCGATCGCTCAATTCCATAATCCGATCACACATTTGGTCAATGGTTTGGGGAGCAATACAGCGATCGCACAGCGGACAATGAGGTTCACCAGCCCGACCAAACAACAATCGCAGATAATCATAAATTTCCGTCACCGTCCCCACAGTAGAACGAGGATTATGGGAAGTTGATTTTTGGTCAATGGAAATTGCCGGACTTAAACCTTCAATTGCTTCCACATCCGGTTTATCCAACTGACCCAAAAATTGCCTGGCATAGGCGCTGAGAGATTCCACATAACGCCGCTGTCCTTCCGCGAAAATGGTATCAAACGCCAAAGAAGATTTACCCGAACCAGAAACGCCAGTAAAGACAATCAAGCGATCGCGTGGCAACTCCAAATCAATATTTTTCAGATTATGCTGCCTAGCACCCCGAATGCGAATAGTATTCTGGCTGTTGTTTGGGTATGGAAGACTACCGTTTAAAGATGTTGCTAGGTTTTCTGACATATTGACAGGCTGAAGGAATGTGGCACAGTGAAACAGTTCTTAATAATACTATCTTTGCTCAGGTTATGCTAGAACTATACTTCTCACATCTAGCGATTCGATTTGATTGATAAATTTTTGGTTGGGGTAGGGAACTCTTAACAGGGTGGAAACTCTCTTTTTATCTGCTCTTGTTCTTAAATCTTGTACCTCATTGATCTAAAATCTGCTGTATGTCACGCAGAGGCGCAGAGAGTAAGAGCTTAATTTCGTCCAACTACTTACTGTTAGTTGCTTCATCTGCATTGAGAAAATTTTGTATTTCTATTGAATTGGTAACACTACTAGGTTGAGAAACTCTCAAAGTTGTTCCCAGCACAGCTAATATTGCTATAGTTACCAATCCCAACATAACTATATTTTTTTTCTGGTAGATGGCTGCGAATAAATAATCTATCTTTGTCCCAGAACCAATGACACGAACGGGCTTAAGTGCTTGTAAAGCATCCGCAGCATTAGTATAACGATGCTTGCTATTAGGTTCCACCATTTTCTTTAACCATAACAGAAAGTGCGGACTGATATAGGGCAGTAATTTCTGAAAATTCCAGCGATACTTATGATCAATTAATTTATCGATATCCACAGAACGAGTATTTGTGAATAAGCAAATTAGGGTTGCACCTAAACTATATAAATCTGAAGCTGCTGTTAACTCATGACCACATTGTTCTTCAGGAGGCATAAAACCGGGAGTACCTGCAACCAAAGTACTGAAATCTATTTTTGCATCTTGTAACCTTGCTAACCCAAAATCGACTAAATAAGCATTTAATTCTGTATCTACCAAAATATTATCAGGTTTTATATCCCGATGAATAATAGCAGGGACTTGCTGTTGTAGATAAACTAAAATCTCTAAAATCGACAAAGCAATTTGCTTTATTTCTTGAGGATAAAAGCAGCGTTTCAAACCTAATGATGGTGCATTTTTATATTCTTGGACTAGGTAGAAAAAACCTGGCTTTTCAAAAGAATCTACATAACAAGGAATGCGAGGGTGATGGCATTTTTGCAAAAGTTCAATTTCCTGTTCATACGCTTTTACTCCTGACCAGTCAGCGGTCGTATTTGCAGAACAGAATTGTTTAATTACTACTTTTGTGTGGGAATTAAATTCTTTTGCTAAATATGTAATGCGTCCTCCTGCTAAGTTACGTCCTAATTCGCTAATCACTTGATAGCCTTCTGCGGAAAAATCTGGATGGTGATTATGGGAAATTGTTTCTTCATGTTCATGACTTAGATCAAACTCCATCATATAACTCACATTAGGGAAATATTGTCAATCTAAAAATTGAAAAAAATATCATCCCAAGTTGAGACAGAAATCAGGTAATGGGTAATCTTTTTCTCTAATTACCAATTACCTGTTACTTATTACCAATTCCAGATTGTTTTTGTGTTTTACCCTACCTGCACCAAGACGCAAAGATGCTCTGACATCAACTAACTCATATTAAAGCTACATTTGTACTTATTCTTCAACTCTTTTGCCCTAACCAATCAACAATCTGAGCATTGACAACACCTGGAACTTCATCATGGGGACAATGACCGGCACCGGTAATAGTCAAAATTTTAATGTCTTTGCCATTTTCACCTGCCTCTTCGTAAATTTTAGCCCCTGTAATTGGTGTCCAGGGATCATTTGCACCCCAAATTACTAGTAAAGGCCATTCTAACTTAGGCAATAGCTCTTCTGGGGAAGGACCTGGGGGTGCGGTGAGGATAGCAGCGAAAACTTGCTGTGCGCCTGGGTCACAGGATGGAGTATAAAGTAAATCAACAAGTTCATCTGTTACGGCATGGCGATCGCCATAAACTTGATACAATGTGCGACGAATCTGTGATTTTTGGCGAATGCGGTTAAAGACGAATTTACCAGTTATTGGGTTAGCTACCAACTTGTGAAAAGCCCCCATCACAACTCGTAGGACTGGGTTCAATTCATGGGGGCGGTGACTCAAACCTCCCGCGCAGTTAATTAACACACCCCCAGCGGCAATTTCCGGGTATTCTGTGATCACCATTAAACTCAAAAGTGCGCCAATGGAATTTCCTATGAATACAGTTGGTTCTTGAATATGTGCATTCCAGAAATCTTTTAATAATTCTGCCCAGACTTCCATGCTATAATTTATGGCTGCTTTATCAGAACCACCAAAACCTAATAAATCCACAGCAAAAACCCGATAACCAGCATCTGCTAAAACCGGGATATTTTTGCGCCAGTGACCAATAGAAGCCCCAAAGCCGTGAATTAGCAGCAGCGGCCGTCCTGCACCCATGACAGTGTACTGAATTTTGTAATCTCGCCAAATCCAAACCTGTTTTTCTAATTTTGGTGACTGCTGGGTTGTGATCGTCATTAGTTAAGATTCCTAAAGAATTGTTTTTTTATAGTAATCTTCTTAGACCTCCGAGCATGATGGACAAAATTTTTGGTTAAATGTTATGCAACTTATCATCTGTAAGATCAAGTTCGCTTTATTACAGGTAATTCAAGAATTTCCGCGCGGTTCCCTAATTATAAGTGTTCATCCACACTGAGGATAAGTTTCATTGGCATTGAAAAGTTAATTAGTTGAAAAACTTTATCGCCTACTTAACATTCTAGGTCATTTAATACAATGGAAGATGGTATACTATGAATATAAGTAGTCTAACTTATTGGCATAAACTTGTTATTACATCAATAGTTTTGCTGCCTATATCTTCTACCTTGGCAGCACCGAGTATATCGACCACAATCCCATTAAAACCAAGTAATTCCACTGAACAGCTTTTGTCAGAAAAAAGCAGTGCTGAACAAGTGGAAACAGACAGTAGCAAACAGGAAACTGAGAGTTCTGTAAAAAGAGAAAAATCAGGGTTTACTCTAGCTATTTGGCAACCAGGTGGTAACTTTTCGGAAGTAATAGCCCGTGTTTCTATGAAAGGTAAACATGGCGAGAAATATTATCAAGAAAGGTTTTTAGGAGATTATAGATACAAAATCAAACAGCAAGCCAAGTTTGTGAAGGGATTTAAATTAGGCGATCGCATTGTCGTTAGATTGTATGATACCAAAAACCGCTTTATTGGCTACACAGAATTTGCGTGTTTACCCGATCACACCGCAGTCAACTTAATTTTATCTGCCAATCCCACAGAGTATCAAGTAGTTCGCGCCTTTTATGGTGTTGATGAAAATGAAGATAGCATTGTTGACAATGACACCACCGCCTACGACTACTTTACCCAAGTTACTAACCAAAAAGTTAATTTCCTGAAAAGTTCAGAAGATATCAATATTACTCAGTACCAAGCCGCTGGCTTTTCCAAAGTTGCATCAACTAGTGTTTATCCAGCATCATTTAGCGAAGGTGATTTCGCTTTAGTTGGGAAGTCAATTAGCACCTTTAGTTCTAACTTAGCCAAAGCCTTAACAGTTGCACCTGGCAGTTTGGTACAGTTGAATGAAATTAAGCCCAAGTCCAACTTTGAACTCAGCCAGTTGTTGAGTAAGTATCGCCAAGTAGGAGTAGCTAAAGGTATCCAAACATCATTTTCTGATATCTCCAAAGACTACTGGGCTAAAGATTATATTGCTGAATTAGCAGCAATGGAAATTATCGGCGGTTTCCCAGATGGTTCTTTTCGTCCTAACGCACCTGTGACTCGTGCTGAATTTGCTAAACTATTACAACAAGTCTTTATCAAAAGTAAAGTCCGTCCTGCGATCGCTTTTCGAGATATTCCCAGGCGACATTGGGCTTATGATGCCATCCGCGAAACTTATGAAATGGGCTTTTTCACCACCCTGGGCAGCAAATACTTCAACCCCACACAAAAGCTGACTCGCCTAGATGTTCTCATCACATTAGCAAAAGGATTGAATTATCAACCTACCGGTTCCGTAAACAAAATCCTCTCAATTTACAACGATGCTTCTAGTATCAGAGGTGAACACCGTGATCTCATCGCTGCAATCACAGAAAATGGTGTAGTTGTCAACTATCCAAATATAAAATTGTTGAATGGTAAAAAAGTTGCTACCAGAGTAGAAGTTTGCGCTTTACTATATAGGGCGATGGTCAGTGCTGGTGAAGTAGCAGATTTTGACTCAAAATACACCATCAAAACAACTTTGAAATAAAATGGAACGGGTTCAGAAATAAAGCCATAAACATGATTGTGATCTCATGCAAATACATGATAGCAAAGGTGTTGAATTTTTGAGCCTTGATCCCTATGGGGATAGCAACTACCAAAGCAATTAGAACAGCGTTGTGATATCAACCTTTTTCTGACATATAAATATCTCTGATAGGAAAAGGAATTTCAATTCCTTCTTTTTGATAACGTTTGTGTAACTTTTTGACAAATAAATGTTTCCCAATTCGTTGATCAAAGAATTCACTAACACGCATATAAAGAGTAAAATCAATACTAAAATCGTTAAAAGTATGAAATCTCATATATGGCTGATTTTCAACTAATTCCGGGGCAATTTCTGCCATCACTTCTTTAGCAACTTCGACAGTCACTCTTTCCACCAGTTCTAAATCGCTATCATAACTAACACCCACATTCATTGTTAAAGTGATTTCTTTCGCTGGTAAATGATAATTAGTAAAAATTGCCGAAGCCAGCTTAGAATTAGGAACAATGATCACATTATTAGAAATTTCTTTGATTGTCGTATTCCGCCATGTAATATCAGTAACATATCCTTGATTACCATCATCTAATTTTACATAATCTCCAGTTCTGACTTGCTTAGAAATAATTAGGTAAAAACCAGAAAATAAATTAGCCAAAGTATCTTGTAGCGCCAAACCAACCGCTAAACCACCAACTCCTAAAGTTGTAATTATGGGTGTAATTTGAATGCCTACTGTCTGCAATAAAATTAATGTTCCCAAAATTAAAACTGCAACTTTAGCTACGTTAGAAATTAGTGATGTAGAAACTCCTTCAGTGCGACAAATAAATAAGTTGACAAAACCAGCAGTCAATCTCGCTAAGACTAACGTTACTGAATACAATAAGATGATAGTGAGAATTTTTTGCAGGATATAAACGATATCTGGTTTAAGAGGAGAACTGATAATTGCTGAAAAAAAGCCAGCAACTATAAACCAAATAAAGGTCATTCTGTGCAATGATTGAAATATAATTTCACTTCCAGGAATTTTTTGATAAGCAACAAATTCTTTCAGTTTCTGGAAAATAAATTTTTCACCAATTATGCCACCCAGTAATCCAGTCAGAATAAATACAATTGGTACAATCCATTGTGTCATAATCATTAAAAAATTAAGGACTTGTCATGTGCATATTTAGCATGAGTGAATTATGCTGGCTAAATTTTATCTTGTTATTGCAACCACCTTGGTAGTTAGCAGACAAACAGATGATCAAACCTAGACACCAAAAGACTTTTCATACTGTCACTTGTCATTACTCCCCCTGTTAACTGCTATATTTGGCGTAGACGTAGAATTTGATGCAGACAATTTTTAGATATTCTATCAAATCATCTGGAGAAAATCTTAAGTTTACACTAGAATCTATATATACTAGTGCTTTATGATAACTTTTTAATAGTAAAATTACTTATCTAATCAAGTTGTGTCACTGACTCAAAAACATAAAAATTAATTTCCAGTTAATATCAATCTAGCATTAGGCAGATTTTCCCCGATTATTCTGAGTAATGCTTGAATTTAAAATTTCCTTGTAAACAATGAATTTGCCAATTATTTATCATACAGATTATATAGCTCCTTTACCCCCAGGGCATCGCTTCCCGATGTCCAAATTTCGGCATCTGTATGAATTGCTGTTAGCTGACGAGGTAACACACCCGCAACAGATTCACATTCCTCAACTTCCACCACCGGAGTTCATTGAATTAATTCACACCCCCAACTACGTCCAAAGTTATTGTGATGGAACTTTAGAACCCAAAGCACAGCGACGTATTGGCTTACCTTGGAGTCCAGCTTTAGCAAATCGTACTTGTGTCGCGGTAGGTGGAACTATCTTAACAGCCAAATTAGCAATAACTCATGGTTTAGCTTGTAATACTGCCGGTGGAACTCATCATGCTTTTCCGAATTATGGATCTGGTTTTTGTATTTTCAATGATTTAGCAGTTGCATCCCGCGTTATGCAAAAATTAGGACTTGCTAAAAACATCTTGATTGTAGATTTAGATGTACATCAAGGAGATGGAACAGCATTTATTTTCCAAAATGACGACAGCGTTTTTACATTTTCTATGCACTGTGAAGTTAACTTTCCAAATACAAAACAAAAAAGTGATTTAGATATTCCTCTACCAGTAGGAATAGAAGATGATATCTATTTGCAAGTTCTGGCTAATTACTTACCAGATTTATTATCACAAGTCAAACCAGATTTAGTACTTTATGATGCTGGAGTAGATACCCACATAGCCGATAAACTTGGTAAATTAGCACTAACTGACACAGGCATTTTTCGCAGAGAAATGCAGGTTTTAACTACCTGCGTAAGTGCTGGCTATCCAGTTGCTGCTGTTATTGGTGGAGGTTATGCAGATGATATGAAATCTCTGGTATGGCGGCATTCTCTATTACATCGGGCAGCCAGTCAAGTTTATCGTCAGTTTAAACTTTAAACTCAATCATACTTTTATTTTTACTCTCAGCGCCTCTTTTAAGTCAAACAATCAGGAACATTCATGCCAAAGTTACTCAATAAAAACAACTCAGAAACTTGGGGATATACCTTCATAAATTCGACAATTGATAGTTTAATTCGGAATTTTGAAGGTCAAACAGCAGTTGCATTATATCCTGAATTTCGAGAGCGAAGAGAACGCGCTCATGAGTTAATTTTTGAATGTTTTGGTCAAAAACCTTGCTGGTTTTATATTCGTCGTCAAGGTGCAGGAAAAGAAGCAGGAGAAGAAATTTGGGATTTGACAATAGCTACAGATAAAAGTGATTTTTTATTACCTAAAAGACTTCAAGAACTCAATAAAACTTTAGGATTTAGAGCAGCAGTACAAAAAAATGGAGCTAACGGTTTAAAACTTCTCTCCGCTTATTTACTACAACCTTTACGGGGACAAGCTGACGCTTATGCTACACCTTATTGTTTGAGTTTACTACCTAATCATGAACATCGTCTTGGCATTCCTCAGAAAGCATTGGCACAGATAGCAACCATGCCAGTTTGCGGCAATCATGTACCTACAGAGGATCAATTGCAAGCATGGAAAGCCTTTTTAAAAGTTGAAGAACGGATAGCAAAAGCACGCCAGTTTTGTGTACTTTTTATAAATTATAAATATAGTTTAAATAGCAAGCAAATCACTTTTGAAATTAATCCAAATGTAGCTACAATTGATGGTTCAAATGAAAATTTCTTAGGTGTAGAAAACTTTTGGGAACGTGTAAAACAGGCAAAAAATCAAGATATAAAATTTTCTGATACTGTGCCTACAGAAAAAAATCGTCGCAGCAGTCGTCAATTAGGAACCATTGATAAAATCGAACCCAAATCTAATCTGATTCAAATAAGATTAGAGCGCGACTTAGTTGAATATATAGCAGCTGGAAATTATCAACTTCCAGCAACTGGGTATTTATTTTTTGACGCTGCTGGAGATATTAAACAGATTGAGCGCAAAGAAAAAGCATTAGAACAATTAAAACAGGGACGCACTCAAAATCCCTATTTAGGTAACTTTTTATTTGATGCTTCTCAAGCAAGACCTATTCAAAAAACTATCAAACTTAAAGCCAAAGATTTATTATTATCCTCTGCAAATGCAGGTCAAAAAGCATCTGTAGAAATGGTACTTGCAGCCGAAGATTTAGTTTTAATTCAAGGACCACCAGGTACTGGTAAAACTACTGTAATTGCCGAAATCTGCTATCAAGTTGCGTTACGGGGTGGACGCACATTAATTACTTCTCAAGCTAATTTAGCAGTTGATAATGCCCTAAGTCGATTAGTTCACAACCCAGTAATTCGGGCTGTGCGAAAGGGAAGATCCGAAAAAGTTGGAGAAGAAGGACAGCCATTTTTAGAAGATCAAGTAATTGGTACATGGTTAGAAAATACTGCTACTGATTGCGAAGATAATCTGAGTAAACGTCTTGATAATATACAATTATTGGGTCAAATACTAGAATCCTATCCACGTTTTTTAGAGTACTTCAGAGTAGAAAAAGAATTTATTCAGCGTCAAAATGATTTGAAAAAACAAAAAGACAATCTTGAAGAAAGAATCCAAGAACAAGAAACTTTATCCAAGGAAATATTAGCCAAAAAATCTGAGATTGAATCCCTAATTTCTGGTTTAGTGAATTTAATAAATACCGGACAAAATCTAAATTGGGATTCTCAAGAAGTTAAAGACTTTTTACCTCTTCTTCAGCCCTATACAAAAAGCAACAATCAGGTAGAAAATTTTCGGGAAAGTGTGAGTCAAGGCATCAAATATACAGATGAACTGGGCTTTGTTCGTCCTGCACGTGGTGTATTTGGGTTAGCAGTTTGGTTAGTTGAAATCATAACACCCCAAATTTCTGAGTTTAAAATAGGATTAAATTCCGCTAATAATATAACTGTAGCCATGTCAGAATTATCCAGATTAGTACAGGTTTTTAAACAAAGTTCTGCATATCTACATCAATTACAGACAGAGTATCAACAATTTCTGAATAAAGATCAAAGTCTACAACCGACAATTCAAATCTGGGAAAACCGTAAACGTGAAATAGATTATATTATCGAAGCAGTTGTAGAATGGAAGTTGACAGCTTATTCTCATCTCTATCAAGTTTTAAAAGATTGTCAACAATCAAATTTACCATTAACAGATAATATGGTAGATTTACCATTAGGCTTATTGATGTTTGCCAAGAATCTAAAATTACCACTTGTCCCCAAAAAATATAAAATTAATCTTCCAGATTGGAAGTTATTGACAAAAGCCATATCCTATGAAATCCAAGGCAATTTCACTGACAGACGAGGTAAAGAACATAATTTTAGTTATTTCTTACAGGATAGTTTTAGTCAGGTTCCTATAGTACTATCAAAAAGCGATCGCAATCAATGGCAGGCAACTTATCAAGAGTTAAATGATTATCAACTCCTTAATCCTAAGCAGCGTAAATTGCTAGTTGAAAATACCCAAGCTTTTTTAATTAGACTACAAAAAACTTATGGTGAATCTTATGAATGGAATAATATTGAATCTACTCTCACCCGCATTACTCAAGAATTACTAGATATGATTCTGATAAATGCACGTCAGTGTGTTTTAAAAATAAAAACAGAAGCTGAACAACAACTGCATATTTTACAAGAACAACAAAATCAATTAAATGAACTACCAAATAATGGAATTACTAAAGAACAAATATCTGAAATTCAACTTCAAGTAGAAAAATCTAGCCAAGATGCTAATGCAAAACTTATAGAAGTTGTCAATAACTTAGCAGAAATTAAGCAAAAAACAAATATACCTACACCATTAAAGATTTTAGCTGAAAAATATCTCATTAAACAATCAAATATTTGGGAACAAACCCAAGAATTTACAAAGCAAGTAAACCTTTATGAAACTCTGCTAATTAAACTTGAAGATATAATTTCATCATTAGAACCTTTTACTATACTAAAAACGATTAAAATTTCTCTAGATGAGAATTTGTTAAAATTACAAGAAGAAACAATAATTTCTACGCAGCAACTGGAAAATTTCCAAGCAAATCTACGTCAACTAGAACCAAAAACAGAGTTAAATGTATCCCCAAAATTGATACAAGAGCGTAATTGGTGGGCAAACCAATGGCAAGAAATAACTGAAAAATTTAAACTAGTAGATATTGTCACAAATGAATTAGTTAATCTGGAATTTTTACAAGATATTAAAAAACAATTCAAGGCTTGGCAAAAGCAACTAAAAAATGAGGAACAGTATCTTCAAAGATATCAAAAATTTGTTCAAGATTGGATTACAAAATTACGTCAACCGTCAGAACGAGACAGTAATGATTTAAGGAAAATTTATTTAGATAATGCTAATGTTGTTGGTATCACCTGTGTGCAAGCAGCAAATTACAATTTTTCTGAAGAATTTCAATCTTTTGATGTTGTCATTATTGATGAAGTTAGTAAATGTACTCCACCAGAGTTATTAATTCCAGCTTTAAAAGGTAAAAAATTAGTCATGGTGGGAGATCATCGACAATTGCCACCCATGCTTGATACTAGCACTGTTGAAGAAGTTGCTAAAAAAATTGGCAATACCAGAGAAGAATTACAATTTTTAGAAGAATCATTATTTAAATCTCAGTTTGAAACTGCGGATAACAGCATTAAACAAATGCTAAATACTCAATATCGAATGCACCCCAACATTATGGGGGCAATCAATCAATTTTATGATGGTAAATTAGAATGTGGGATTTTAGAACCTGATAGCAAACGCGCTCATAATTTAGCAGGGGAAATTATTAAACCAGAACATCATTTAATTTGGGTGAAAATGCCCAGAGAAGATGAATTTAAAGAAGAACGTTTAGGAACTTCATTTTTCAATATTCAAGAAATTGATGTCATAGAAAATATCTGTCAGCAGTTTGAAAATGCTTGGAGTGCTAAAGTTGCGAATGGTGAACCCAAAAAAGAAATAGCGATAATTACATTTTATGGTTCTCAATTAAGAAAAATTGATGAACGTTTACAATCAGAACTTTTCCCTTCATTGCAAATTAGAACCGGGACAGTGGACAGATTTCAAGGAATGGAAAGACCTGTTGTAATTGTGAGTATGGTGCGTAATAATCATCAAGGAGATGTAGGATTTGCGAAAAAACCAGAACGGGTTAACGTCGCTTTTTCCCGCGCTCAAGAATTACTGGTAATTGTTGGTTGTCACGATTTATTTACCAGTAAACCAGGGACAGTTGGGGGTATGTATTCAGAAGTGGCAAATATTGTTAATCGTCATGGAGGTTTTATTGATGTTTCTTGCTTCTAATGCTAAACCGATTGATGAAAATCTCAAAAATGCTGTCAAAGAAATTGAAGATAAAAGTGCTAGTTTATCAGTTTTAGCAGCGCGTCAATTTCGCTATAGTTTGCGTCAAAATACTGTAGAATTAACTATCAAAGAACCGCGTCAATTTAATGTGCTGGAAGAATTCATCATCCGTGCTGGAATTGAATTTGATCCTCCACCAACAGCAGATGAATTATCCTCTATACTTGGGCTAGATTCAGTATTTGTCAACAGCACTATTACCACTCTTCAGACATTACAAACTCTAGCTGTGAAATCACCAATTACAGTTACTGAAGAAGGGCGTTCATTTTATGAAAGAGGAACTGTACCCCAGCCACCATACTCCGTCCAAATTTATGGAATTGCTGATTTTTTAGGTGGAAATATTACCTTTCAAGCTGAATCTTTAAGTGACGTTACCATAAAATTACCTGACTTAGCAAATTTTGTAAATATTGAAAATAAAATCAACAATATTTCTTCTTTATCACTTGAAACAATACAACAAATTATTCAGGATTCAGGTTTGGCTTTTCATGTACCAGAAACAGGGAAAATAGTTACTGCTTTTAAAGTAATTCCACAAACTCAAATATTTTGGAAAACCATATCTTTGTTTGTGATATTTGATGCGCTGGAAGAGAAATTGAGTATCCAAATTAGAAGCGGTAAGCGAATTTTAGAATATGCCTCAAATTGGCTAGAATCACTACTCAATGAAGGTAAAATTTCTTTACAAGCATTATGTGAATTGTCAGATGAAACCATTAATTTTGAGCGTGAGACAATCCTTAATCAGAAAAATGACGAAATAGAATCTAGATTAGAAAAGATTCGTAAACAGGTGTTAGAAACTGGGCAAAAACAAGGTTCAGCGGTGCAGTTGCGTGATGGACAAATTGCTCAAGCTTTTTTAGAAGTTTTAAATTCGGCACAACATCAAATTCTCATCTATTCACCTTGGGTAAGTCAGGCTGTTGTAGATGAACAATTCCTAACTCTCCTACAAAAATTGGTTAATCGCGGAGTTTGGATTTTGATTGGACATGGAATTGCACAACGAGAAGAAGACGAAGATCGACCAATACCAGCAGAAGTAGAAGCAAAATTAAAATCAATAAAAACACTTGATGGTTTACCTGCGGTACAAGCATTTTGGCTAGGAAATTCCCACGTTAAAGAAATCATTGTTGATCAAGAAATCCATCTTTGCGGTTCCCATAATTGGCTTTCTTATCGTGGTGATTATCTTCCTAGAGGTGAGTCAGTTTATAAAGTTACAATTCCTAATCAAGTCGAAGAAGCATATCAATTTCTCGCTCATCGCTGTCAAAACCATGCTCAAAAATTATGGAAAAATGCTTTACAAAATCGTGATTTTCAACTAGCTGTAGAAACCATGTGTATTTGGGGTGCATTGGGTATGACAGATGTGGGAGTTAAACAAATAGAAGAAAATAACTGGCTGGAACTTTTACCTGTGTGGCTAAATGTGGTAAATCAGGAACTAAAGGTAACAAACTTACCAGACATATCACCAAGTTTAAAAACTGCTCTTTTGTTATTAAATCGGGTTTCAGGTGAAGAGACTTTTATTAATTTATTGCGTCAGGGATGGCGTGAAGTTTTGAAAAATATTGCTCAACAAAATTCCGAAAGCATTGTTAACTTACTCAGCAGTGAAATATGGACGCAATTTATTCGCCTCAAAATTGCTCAACCAGATGAGTCACCAGATCAATTTATCTTGCAACAAACAACTCATCAGAAACCAGAAAAGAAACAACCCAAAACAAAAAAATAGAGAGCCATACCAATTTGGCGTTGCATAATTGCGGGATGATTTGAGAATCTGCATCAATATATAATCTCCGCGTCTCCCTGTCTCCGCGTCCCCGCGTCAGCCTCAATCATCCCCTTATTCAGCAACGCCCCAATTTTATGTGAGGTTGCCCATAATTCTGAAATCCATTGATTTATCTGTCTTTATCCGCGTTTATCTGCGTGCATCTGCGTTTAATTATTTTATCCAGCTTCATATCAATCTGGTATCAGCCACAAATTAGGCATTATATCAGCATTTAATAAAACTTATTCTCAACTGCACCAAACCAATCTCATGCACAAAATCGTTAAATTTGATACAATTTAGGCAAAGTTAGGAGAGCCGAGGAAACAAAATGGTCTTAACAAAAGGCTTTGAAATTGAGATATACACTGGCACACCTCAAGGTAAAATCGTCGGACTCTCCGACCAAATTATCAGAGACTTGGATGGATTTATGCGGGAGCCAGATAGCCGCAATGTAGAATACATAACTCAACCATCCAGTAATTACGAAAATCAATTGTGTGGTTTGCTGCGTCCCCGCCGAGATTTGCGTAATTATCTACAACGCTTAGGCGACTATACATTAATTCCAGGCAGCACTTTATCCTTGGGTGGGAGCGATCGCTTTTACCGTTCCGACCCCACCAATCCCTATCATGACTACATTGAGCAAACCTATGGAACAAATGTAGTTACCGCCAGTGTACACATCAATATTGGCATCAGTGACCCAGAAATATTAATGCGTGCCTGTCGAGTTATCCGCCTCGAAGCACCCCTCTTCCTTGCCCTCAGTGCCTCTTCTCCTTTCCTAAATGGTAAAGCGACTGGATATCATTCCACTCGTTGGGGACTCTTCCCCCAAACCCCCGCTCATGTACCCTTATTTTCCAGCCACGCTCATCACATTCAGTGGGTAGGTGAACAACTAGCAGCGGGGACAATGCAAAATGTGCGGCATTTGTGGACATCAGTGCGGCCAAATGGCGATCGCCGTCCTTATAGTTTAAATCGTCTAGAACTGCGAATTTGTGATTTAGTCACAGACCCCATTTCCTTGTTAGCAATTACCGCTTTACTCGAAGCGCGGTTGTTACAAATCATCGACAATCCCAACATCGACCCCCTAACCCAAAGCAGTTTATCTCCTGAAGAACTGATCACCCTAACTGCCAAAAATGAAATGGCAGCAGCCACATCTAGTCTTGACGCTCAGTTGCAACATTGGCAAGATGGTAGTAACATCCTCGCCAGAGATTGGATTGCAGAACTATATCAAGCAGTTTGGGGAATAGCTAAACAACAAGGCTTCAGCTGTTTCCTTTCCCCCTTGCAAAAAATCCTCCGTGAAGGAAATGAAGCTCAACAGTGGTTACACTTGCATAAAGTCGGTGTTGATTCTCAGCAAGTCATTAGCCAAGCAATTATTGCTACTCAACAACGAGAACGGGAACTAGAAAGCAAATTGTGTTCGTCTCTATTGGCTTAATTTCTCAGAAAATTATTTATGGGTAACGGGGAACAGGTAATAAATTTATGCTCCCCACTTTGTTTTAAAAATCTAATCGCTGGTAATTATTTCTGGGCTATTAACAAAACCTATAGATAATCTGTGTCTATCTATCGGTAGATTTTCTACCTGAACTGCAGTATTCTATAGAATTATTAACTTTTAGTGACTATGCCTCAGGTAGTTCTAGTTAACCCACAAATTCCTCCGAATACAGGCAATATTGCCCGTACTTGCGCTGCTACAGGCACAGAATTACACTTGGTAGGACCTTTAGGATTTGAAATTAGCGATCGCTACCTCAAAAGAGCCGGTTTAGATTACTGGCCTTATGTAAAACTCCACTCTCACGAATCTTTAGAAGCATTCCAAATAGTCCATCAGCAGCGTGGGGGCAGATTATTAGGTTTTAGCGTTCGTGGCAGTGTTAATTATACCCAGTTCCAATTTCAAGCCGATGATTGGCTGCTGTTTGGTAGCGAAACCCAGGGTTTACCAGAACTTGTTCTCTCAACCTGTGACTCCATTCTCCACATTCCCATGACTGAACCTGGAGTTCGGAGCTTGAATTTATCCGTAAGTGTAGCTATTAGCTTGTTTGAATCCCGCCGTCAGTTAGGTTATTTACAATAGTTAACCTTTTTTAGGTATAAAAACTGAGTTATTTGCCAAAGCAAGAGTGTTATAATTTAGTCGCTTAAGTAAAATTACTGGAAAACTTGAGCAGTCTAACTCAGCATTTCCATCACTTTTCAACCCATGTAAAAAAAAGTATTTTAGTTTGGCAGGGCTAATATAAGAAATTTGTATATTAACTTTGATCCCTTGCCAATTCTCAATGATAGATTTTAGTAAATTAATATTCCCTCTATTTGAGAGATAAAATCGACGGACGCATTTACTAGAGAGCATCTTAGCTATTTGTATTCTGTGACACAATCATATGATTCCTCTCCTGCTGCGAATTTGTACGGTTGTTTTTTAAGGAATAAACGACGTAAAGTCTCGTGTTGATAAGACTGATTGGATAAAAAAATCTTGAAAATATCTACAGCAGGATCATCGTTTTTCCAGAAGTCTCAGCAGATCAACCTCTAACAGCGGTTGTAGACTCAGCAAAGCTATCATAGTTTTCTCTGGTCTAGTCCCCGCATTCAGAGCAAAATCAGCAAGATAACTGTCAAAAGTGAACATTCCTGGGTTTATGAGGAGTGGTAACAAACAAATCAGCACACAAATTTTAAGGTTTACTAACAAGTATGAACTTGTCTAAATCAGAGAAGCAGGTTAATCTTGCCTAAGTATCTCTGATGGATGTGATCTTGATATATCGTTTGATGTGATCTCAATCATGGATTAATATCCAACTTGAACAATCAAGGTCAGTTAAGCGTGATCATTAGGAGGTCGTCTTTGAAACGAGCATTGAAAAAGAGAGTAAAGGCTGTGTTGAACAATACCCCTAACAGCGATGATGCCCCGGTAGAGCAAAATGAGGTAAACCCCAAAGCAAACCGCCGGAAGCGAACCCAAGCCGCAATGATTGGCTTGGCAATCTCAATGGGCGCAACCAGCCTTTTGGTGACTCGACAAAGCGATCAAGCCCAAGCAGCGGCTCCTGTTGGCAGTCAAAAAGCAGCATCAACGATTCCGGCTGCTCCTGAGACTGAGATCAAATTTGTAGCCACAAAGCTGGAGTCCCAAGCCGTCTCATCAGCGAGCGTGCCTGAAAATCCTGTCATCGTGGAACCAACAGCAGTTTCGCAAGTGCCTGGGCTTGAAGCTAAATGGCCAATTGCAGCCACAGAAAAGGCTGTCAAAATTTCAGTACCAGAAGCTGACAAAAATGCTATTGACTTACAACCCCAAATAGCACCGGAATTGAGAAATAACTCAATTCAATCCCAATTACAAATAGCTAACCATCAGCCTGAGACAGCACAACAATTTTCTCCCAATCAAATTATTGTTGGCAGTCAACCTACAGCCGTAACTGTACAAACAGCAAGCACAATCAGCAATGATGTGAATGTCCAACTGAAAGCGCAGCAAGAGTTCGCTCTTAATCGCTTACAGGAAAAGTCGAGCCGTTTAAGAAATAGTCTGGCGGAGTTGCGGTCTGAGGAGACCAACAATTTATCAGCATCTGAGATTGCACAGTTACAGCCAGCAAACACAGCTGCTCAAACTGTAGCCGTACAGTCAGAAGACTTGACTAGCCCCAGCCAAGCCAACCTGATATCCAAGTTAAAGCAGGATAAGCAGACAGGAGAGGCAGTGCAGAAGGTAATGAAACCTGCACCAGCCGCACCCAAAGTTGTCGCTCAATTACCTCTAACAACCTACGAGGTTAAACCAGGAGATACATTAGCCGAGATAGCTACCAATTACGGTACTTCAGTCTCAGAACTAGTCAAAGCTAATAATCTCAACGATCCTAATGAACTGCAAATCAGTCAAAAACTGGTTATTCCTGCTGTTAGTGCGGAGAGTACCCGTTTCAACCAGCCTACTGTAGCAATTCAGTCCAATTTTGTCCAGCCTAGCAGTATGGACACAGTTGCTAGTTCTCGTGTGAGTAAGCCTAAATTAGATAGCAATTTCACTGTTAGTTCTCAATTACCAGAATCTGGTAATAATAACAGCGTCGCTATTCCCATTCCAGTAGTTCAGGATAATCAGCTTCAGGCAAACACTACTGCCATAAACAACAGTATTACCATTCCCGTGCCAGTAGCTAGGGAAAATCAGCTGCAAACTCCAGACATTGCGGCTACTAGTTCTACCTCCTATGGAGTGGGTGGTGATACTCCCATGCGTAATCGTGTTGCGAGAACTCAGTCGGCTTCAAAACCATCTCAAAAGGTAGCTAGAGCCAAAGGTAATGAGCGTCTTACCAGTTTACAAGCTGAAATTGAGAGACTACGTGAAAAATACCGCGCTCAACAATCGGGTATCACTCAAGAGTCAAGTGTAACTGTGCCAACAGTCACAGAAACCAATAATGTAGCCCGCTCGATAGCTGTACAGAGAACCAAGAATTTCGCCACTGAATCAGTTAATTCTCAACTAAATTCAGTGGCGATTCCTGTACCTCAACCCATACTACCGAGCTACAGCGCCAAACCTGTTCAGCCTCTATTCCGTGCTACTCGTCCCACTAACGAGCCAATTAACCCGGAATTTCTGCCAAATCAAACAGCAGCCACAGGATATTCCTCCCGTAATTCCGCTGGCATTAGGTTAGCAGTTCCTCCCGCAGGTGTTACCTCTAATGACTCTTTAGGTAAATTGCGAGGAACTAAGGTGTCTCCTACCTTGCCACCTCTGGCATCTGTGGATATATACCTACCTAGGTCTGTTGATCCTAATGCTAATCATCCATCTAGTTCTTCCACAGCTTATATTTGGCCAGCAAAGGGCGTTCTTACCTCTGGTTATGGCTGGCGTTGGGGAAGAATGCACAGAGGTATTGATATTGCTAACGGTGTTGGTACACCAATTTACGCATCCGCTCCTGGTGTAGTTGAAAAAGCTGGCTGGAATAACGGTGGTTATGGCAACGTAGTTGATATCCGCCATGCAGATGGCAGTTTGACTCGTTATGGTCACAACAGCCGTATTTTAGTACAAGCCGGTCAACAAGTAGAACAAGGGCAAACAATTGCCGCTATGGGTAGCACTGGTTTCAGTACTGGACCTCACAGCCACTTTGAAGTTCATCCCGCAGGCAAGGGTGCAGTTAACCCCATTGCATTCTTACCAGCACGGTTATGATGACTAGCTGTTTTTAACTCCAGCATCGTCTTGTTTATTGAGGGAGACATACTCCCTCTTTTATTTTTTGATTTTTTTGAGGATATTTTTGTAAATAGGAATTGCGATCGCTAAAATTGTATGCTATCTTAATAGAAGTTGATAAAACAACACGGCTCAGTAGCTCAGTTGGTTAGAGTACGGGACTCATAAGCCTGGGGTCGTCAGTTCAAATCTGACCTGAGCCATTTAAAAATATAATAACTGTAAAAATTTAAGCCGATAGTTAAACTTTCAGAACTATACGGCTTTAATACTTTCTCTTTTACCTCTACAAAAGAAGGGAACAGGGAACAGGGAACAAATAAAAAACTTTAGTTCTGAGTTTAAAGCTCAGTCAAAAAAAACAGTGTCATTATTTCAATCTCATGTTTTTAAACATGAGTTTTTTCTGTTAAGAGTTGCTTCCTGTTCCCTCTGAACTCTACAATTCTAGTCAAATATAAGGTACTAAGGAACCTATCAGAAATAGAATCTTTTTTTAAATTTGCCATAGCGATTCACTGAAACCATAATCCTTAAATATGGATTCCCTATTCTCAATAAAAGTTGATAAGAATTAAAGTTAATCAGTTTTCAGCCAAAAAGCTACTTCTTTTCTTCTGTTTCCCGCAGTTGTTTCTCTGTCCGTGCGTAGGGGTTTGTCTTCGGTCTCCAAGAAGGAAACAAGCCAATAAAAACATTGTTTATGGCTAGGCGGGTATGAGTACTAGCTTGCCCTAATGAACCTGGTAAAACTTTATCTCCTCCTGCTACAAATAGCAGAAAGCCGATGAGTATCAAAGGCATAAACCGTTTCATCTCTAAATTCCCTCATGTTAAAGCTTTCCAAAAGCTAACAAGCGATACTTACAGTAAGCTACACTAATGCTTTCTTCTTAGCTTATTTATATAAAAAAATAAGTTAGTCGTCAATGCTCAGTATTGTAAAAAAACACTAGCAACTGCTAATAGATATTTTTAATTATACAAAATATAAACTTTAGCCAAATTTTTAGCCAAATTTATTTGGTAGAGACGTTCCATGAAACATCTCTACAACAAAGGATAAATTGCATCTTCATAAAGAAACGGTATTAGACCCCAATTAGATCCAGGAAAACACGCTATCATCTGTCACCTACTATATCTACCAATTCATGGGAATTTCAATCCAAAACTCAGAACCATTACCAGGTTTAGAAGAACACTTAATTTGACCACCGTGCTTTTCCACAATAATTTGATAGCTGACAGATAATCCTAAACCAGTACCTTGTCCAGGTTCCTTAGTAGTAAAGAAAGGCTCAAAAATGCGTGATTCCATACCTTGAGGAATCCCACAACCATTATCTGCAATACGAATTATAACAGAATTTTTATTTGTCACTTCTGTACAAATGGAAATTTTCGGATTGTCAGTTAATTCTCCCTTTGCTAATGACTGTTCTATCCCCCAAATCGCGTTATTAATAATATTCATAAACACTTGATTCATCTGAGCTGCATAGCAGAATACCGGAGGCAAATTATCATATTTTTTAACTACCTCAATAGCAGGAAAGTTAGTTTGTGGTTGCAGCCGATTTTGCAAAATCAAAAGCGTGCTATCGATACCCTCATGCAAATTAATTGGTTTTTTTTCTGCTTCATCAAGGCGAGAAAAAGTCCGTAAAGAAAGCACTAATTGACGAATGCGATCTGCTCCGCTCATCATAGAATTGAGAATCTTAGGCAAATCCTCAGCGATAAAATCTAAATCTAAATCTGCTGCTTGGTTTTGAATTTCTTCAATGGGTTGGGGATAGTTTTTCTGGTAAAGGTGCAGCAATTTTAATAAATCTTCAGTGTGGTTAGTAACGTAGGGTATGTTACCGTAAATAAAACTAATTGGATTATTAATTTCATGAGCTACACCAGCAACTAACTGCCCTAAGCCAGCCATTTTTTCACTTTGAATTAACTGGCCTTGAGTTTGCTGTAATTCCTTAAGAGTTTGTGTAATTTCCTCTTTTTGACGTTGTGTCCGTTCAAGTAATTCAGCTTGCTGAAGTCCTACCCCCAATTGAGAGCCAATTTGCACGAGCAAATCTACTTCATCTTCTTGCCAATCACGAACTTCAGTATTTTGATAAGCTGCCAATAATCCCCAGAGTTGCTCTCCTTGAAAAATTGGCACAATCATATATGCTCTCGCTTCTGTAGGTGTAATTAGGGCAAGATGACGGTTGAAATCAGTAATTTTAGAGGTATCTTTAACAACAATAATTTTACCATTAGCATATTCTCCTGCTTGGGTTTTTTGGAGAAAATCATCGGAAATTACAGGCATCAGTTCCCCTATTGGTGTCCAACCATAACCTAATGATTCAGCTACAAATTCCCCACTACCATCAGGCTGAAAACGGTAAATTGTCACTCGATCAACTTCTAATAGCCGTAGCACTTCTTGAGTACTAGTAGCAAAAATAGTATTTAAATCAAGAGATTGGCGAATTTTCTCCACTGTTGCGGCTAAAGCTTTTTCTCGTTCCGCAGCTTTACGTTCTCGTTCCGCAGCTTTAGCCAATTTCTCGGCTTGGATTTGTACCTGTTGTAAAGACTCTGCTTGTTGTAATGCCACACCTAATTGCACACCAACTTGTGCCAGCAAATTAATTTCTTCATCTTGCCAATAGCGAGGTTGAGAGTTTTGATAAGCTACTAATAATCCCCACAACGTTTCACCTTGGGAAATAGGAACAAAAACTTCATTTCGCGCATACTTACCAGCTTGTGTTCCTTGTAAAAGTACACGTTCAGTCACAGGTTGGGGATTAAGAATTGGAGTCCAGCCATCTAAGATAGAATCAGCGACAAATTCCCCACTCCAGTCAGGATAGAACCGATAAATTGCTACTCTTTCTACTTCTAGTAGTCCTCTCACTTCTTGAGTGGTAGTTTTAAAAATAGTGTCAATATCTAGAGACCGACGAATTTTATCTACAGTATTCACTAATGCTCTTTGCCGTTCGGCCGCTTTGCTAATTTCTGCGGCTTGTTTCTGCATTTTCTGTAAATATTCTGCTTGCTGTAAAGCTACACCTAATTGTGAACTAACTTGGGTAAGTAAGTAGACTTCATCTTCTTGCCAATCGCGTGTTCCTGTGTTTTGATAAACTGCCAACAAACCCCAAATCCTGTGATTATAAAGAATAGCGACAATTACATAAGCCCGGGCTTGATAACTTTCTAAAACTTTGATGTAACATTCACTAAATCCGGCATTATAAATATCATTACAAACACGATATACTTCACCTTTAGCGAAGCGACCACCTCCTGTATCTTGTAGGTAGGTATCGGTGAGCGGTTCCACTAATTCTTTTAATTTACATTCGCTGATGTTGTCACCTAACTCCGGTCGTTGTAACTGTTCTTGCATGAGAGTAACCCAACCTTGAGTTACAGATTCAAACACAAATTCACCACTCCAATCAGGATTAAAGCGATAAATAGCGGCGCGATCGCCATTCAGTAGTTGTCTAAGTTCTTCGGTAGTAGTGCGAAAAATGCTCTCTAAATCTAGAGACTGGCGAATTTTTTCAATAGTTCTAGCGATAGTTTTTTGCCATTCTGCGGCTTTCTCTCTAGCTTTAGCTTGTGCAAGTTGTGCAGATTGTAATTTCATTTGTTCTATATAATCTGCTTGCTGTAAGGCCACTCCCAAATGTTCGGCAATTAATTGTACAAATTCAATTTCTGATGCTTCCCATTGTCGAGGTCTACTACACTGATGAATACACAGCAATCCCCATAAATCCTTGCATTTCATCAGGGGGACAGCTATGTTTGCACGTACCTGAAATTTTTCCAACATCTGAAGATGGCAATCTGTGGTATTATCTTGGCAAATGTCAAATATTGCCCGGATTTGCTCTTCCTGAGAAATATCAGCAAAATTTACTGCGAAGCAACAATCTCTCAATTTGGTAGCTAATGCTGGAAGCCATTCTGTTCCTACATCTTCGTAGATAAATTCCCCTTCCCATGCCGATTCAGGATGAAACCGAAACACCCCAACCCGATCTGTATTGAGCAGCTGACGTACTTCCGTAACTGTAATTTTGAAGATAGTGTCTATATCTAGAGATTCACGAATATGAGCAATTACTCTAGACAAAGCTTTTTGCTTTTCTCTTTGATCTAGGGAAAATGTCATATCTGGCTGATATTCTGTTTGGGAAGTTGGTTGTATCAGTTCCATGATCAAAAAATTCTCCATTTCCCACAGGATTCTTAATATAGTCCACTATCTTATATATTTTCTAAGGTAACAATAAATGTTGGTATCTGTTGGGTGTATATATAGCATAGGGACACGATTTGATCGCGTCCCTACCCAAAATTGCCTTACAGCATAAAACAGCGCTCTATTGGCTGCAATAGAATCATCGTCGCTTGGCAGTGCTGCGTCGGAGTTCGCGTGTTTCGTCTTCTCGACGACGGCGATCGCGCCAATCAGCGAGTGTTAAATAAACGACACCACCTGTAACTGATACTAGCAGCACTACGGCAACTAAAGCCAAAATACTCAGGAATGGATTTTCCACGATTCCTCTATAGTCCGTTGCGTCCCCAAACTACCATTGAAATCGACCAAGTGAACACAACTAAAAGTGATACCCAACCCAGTGTCAAAATCATAGTTCCACTTTTCAAATAATTACAAAACGTCTCTAATACTTATCATACCGGGAATCCCCAGAAAATATTACGCGATTCCAATCACTTTAAACTAGCTTCCAACTTATCCAGACGGTAATCCTGGATTTGATTAGCAGCTACCACTTCCTGTCTGATCAGCTTCAATTCAGACTCAATTTCGTTCAGCTTACCACCGACTGCAAATCCACCTGATAACAGGTAAATTCCACCTTGAGTAACGATAGTCAGCATAGTGATCATCATTGCCACCCGTTCGCTCGTCATGGGTATTCTTTCGTTGGTCATAAAATCCGCCTCACAGAAATTTGTGTTTTTCCCAAAAACTGATAGGGGTAAAACAACAACTGAAATCTAGACTTAGCTGAAAATTCATACAAGAAATTTTTCTCCAGCCTGACCGTCTGAGTGGATGCTATAAGCTTATCCGGATAATCAATCATTACTTCGTCAAACCTGCCACAGGTTTGATATTCCTTTTTTAAAGGTGACTTAGAAGCAACTGTGACGATCAAGTTCTTCTGTGTAAATATGTAAGGAATAAGTACAGAATCAACCCTTTTTAAGTCCCATCTGTACTCAAAACTGAAAACTAACTGAGATTCAAGCATTACTTCCTGCTAGTCTGAGTTCCCCAGGTTCTTCCGTCAGGAGTAACAAAGCTGTCCGGTTTGTTTTTTGTAAACGTAGCGATAAATTTTCTAATTGATGCTATGTTAGCCCCATTAGGTACAGGAATAGATTTATAGACAATCTTTCCTGTACCATTGACAGCAACAGGTTTTGTACCAGTTCCAGAACCTACGGGAATTTTGATTGATCCGCTCCCTACGCTGCCTCTAACAGAAACTTTCTTCCCTTTTGGACCAGTAGAAACAGCATCTGGGGCTGGCTTAAGCCCGAAATATTCAGCCGTGGCTTTACGCATATAAACATACCGAGTGCCACGCCCTTTTCCACTTTTGTTGTTTGGATTGACAGTAGTTATTGTTCCAAAAACTACAGTTACTCTTGGTCCTATTTTCTGCGATTGTTTAGCCATTATTAAATCACCTCCAAGTTAGTGAATAAATTAATCAAGAATTAAAGGTAATCAATGGCTTTTACAGTTACATCACCGGTTGCAGCAGCAGCGGTAGTAAATGGTAAATTTCCAGAAACAGTAGCATTACCAGCTTCAACATCAATCTGAATCTGGATGTTATTGGGCTGGTTTTCAACTGGGGTCACGGCTTTTTCCGCTGCCGACAGAAGTGATGCTGTTTCTAAAAATGCCGCGACGATATTTGTAGAAGTCAAATCCCCCGAACCATTTGCAAAGGTAGAGTAAGTACTACCTAGGTAGTCGCTTCCAGAAATTTGAATAGTACCATCTGTTTGAATTGTCGTAACAATGGGAATGGTTGCAGCAACTGCAATTGTGCCGGTGTCAAAACTGACGGTAGTTGATAAATTTCGTCTGGGTGCAAGTCCAGGGTTAGCACCATTGCGTGTATTTTCAGCGGCATCCAAAGCGCGGCATACCTCAAAGAAAGCTTGTGGTACTTGGGTGGATTTTAGAGTTCCAGCAGTTCCGGGGTCAAAAGTACTCATCTTGTTTGTGTCGTAAAAAATGTAATTTCCATAGCTGTATTCAGTTGTAGCCCGATATTGCTGGTTTTGAACTCCAACCAGTGCATTTACCGTCTTCGGGATTAACCCCGAAGACGTTACGGCAACTCCTAATTTCCCCCCGGAGTTAATAGTTAAGACGATAGGCTTATTCGTGTTATTATCAAGCGCAACTGGCTGATAGTCTCTTGCCGCTATCCAACTTGCATCCACATCTATTTTCTGTCCTGACGGTAATTCAGTCAGTACTTGCTTCTTTTTGGATTCCTTGTTTACATTAGGATTTGGCAGAAATATATACCAATTTTTTCTCCATTTGACTCCTATGTAAATTTTTCTCTGGCGTAATCTTTTTACTACGTCTAGTAAATACTTCGGGGAATAGTTGATAATTTTGGCGAATACTTGCAATAACACAGCCTGCCTATTATCTATCAAAAATATTTCGTAAAATCCTGTCATTTATCCTCCCTCAAGCTTTTGCTCCAAGTAGGAATTAAATCTTTCTGTCCTGTTAAAAAGAAGTGTGATCTAACTGCCGTGACTTTACACTTTTTATAGACTTTTTCACGCTTACCGACTTTTGGTGGTTTGCTGCCAAGTGTATATTTTTCAGGAACGTGTTGAAGGCAAGCATTGATAACTTTTATGCATTCCGTTTCAGAAGCCGCATTAACAATAATTTTTGAATTGTCATTTAACTCTTTAATTGCCTCATAATCACCTTTACTGTAATCAGGCATTTTTAATTTAAACTCTTTAGGCTTGTTGTAGTGAGGGATAGTTAAAATCCAGCGACTACTGCCCAACTTACCATTTTCCAAAAGCTCTGCATATTGAATAACCAAAGTCTTATCTGGGGGATATTTTTTTTTAATTGCCGTGATATTGCAACTCAAAAACTGCTGGTAACTGGAACTTACCGAAGCGTAAGGAAACCATGTAGGCTGAGTAGCTTGAGATGTAGCAAAGTAAAGTATTTCAAAAACCGTACTTTCCCCCTCGGAACGGAATCTGCTTCCCAAGACCGGCGTGTAGGCACTATATCCAGCGTAGGAAGAAGTTTGTGTACTTCGCTCTGTATCATAAAACTGTTTAGGATTTTGAGTCCCGTAGAAAGTTCGGAATTTATAGTAAAGGTATATATCTACGTTTATCCTTTCAGGAAGCAAAAGTCCGTCTTGGCAATCGATATCTATTGGTCCATCAAAGTTTCCAGTCGAATCATCCGGAAATGTAACGCGGGCGGTTTCACCCGCCTGACAATAACTCATTAGTAGTCATCTGGATCAAGTGTTGCACCACTATCCAGCTTGGCAAAATTGATGCTAAGTTGATCGACTCTATAGGAATCATTAGCCTCACCCCGAACTGTAAAGCTGGCATAGCCATTTTCTATGTAGAGGCTTTGGTCTACATCTGCGTCAAAAGCAGCTTTCGTTAGAGATGATTTTGCTTTAAGAATAATTCCTGCTAACAGACTTTCAGCCGTATTCGATGCCGATGCTGTTAGTCCGGGAAGGTCGGCTTTTGCGATCGTTATGGTTGTCTCAGTCTGTGAAGCACCGGCTCCAAAAACACCTGTAATTGTTGGCTCAGACATTTTTAGTTAATTATTAATAATCATTGAAATATTTATAAACTAAATTATTTAAATTGCAAATATACATCTTTTAGGTAAAAGATGTGTAAGTCATAATTGACGTAGAAGCTTGCTATAACTACAATATGGCTATTGATAGCTAATACTAAAAAGTCAAATATACAAGTTTTGTTGTTTTATTAAGTGGAACTGGTAAATGAAAGTAAACCGCTGCGGTCAAGCTTCTATTTTTTCTCAAAACGACTTTGACAAGTTAATAGAAAAAACAGTTGGTGAAAATCACAAGATGATTTTTCGCCTTGCTTACTTGACCGCTGCTCGGATGGGTGAAGTTTTGAAGTTGCAAACATCAGACGTTTACAACGACGGTAAACCGATGGACTCAATTACGTATCAGCGACGTACCACTAAAACTAGAGAAACGCGCCAAGTTCCCACAAGTCCAAAGTTGAGGGAGTATTTAAAATATTATTGGTTGAGTCAAGCCCCTGGTGCTGGTTTTTTATTTCCAGGTGTAAATGGCCATTTACAGTTTCAGTCAGCTGATGATGCACTTAGGAGAGCAATTAAACAAGCTGGGTTATCGGGACTTGGTTACAGTTCTCACAGTTTCCGTCGGACTGCCACCACCAATCTTTCTAACAACGGAACTGCTCTAGCTGTAATTCAAAAAATTACCGGACATGAAAGTTTACAAAATTTACAGCGATATATTCAAACTTCCCCTGAGCAAGTTATAAAAGCCGTAGCAGGATTATGATATATTTGTGCTGCAACCCCAACCAGATTAATTGCAAGATGGTGTGAAACTAACTTCTCTTTGCGAGTAAGAGGAGTTATTTTTTTAGATAAGCCTGTAACCATTCATTCCAAAACCGCCCCTAATAAAGTTTTGAATCTCCATCGGACCTTTCCCAAGTGCGATCGCTCTCTCAATCATCTCCTTCCTCTCAATTGCGATCGCACTTTCAGAATTACCCCCTGGAATATGAATATGGCTAATTCTTCTAGTAGTACGGTTATACCAGCAGTACCGAAAATACCAATATCTCCCCCCGCAGCGCGTGACCGAATACTCTTCTGTCCACTGGGATTTCTTGTGTTCTGGAAGCGCTGGAATGCTGATTACTTCATCTTCCAGAACACTCATTTGATTAATATTTACTTCTGGAGAATTTAACTGCCACTTTTCAAAAGCATATTCGTAGGACTCCAGACTTGGATAATCGTCAGGGTCTGGTGGCTCCTGTGAATCGT
Source organism: Anabaena sp. PCC 7108 (assembly GCF_000332135.1). NCBI lineage: Bacteria > Bacillati > Cyanobacteriota > Cyanophyceae > Nostocales > Nostocaceae > Anabaena > Anabaena sp. PCC 7108. The sequence continues at coordinate 2,738,281 of NZ_KB235896.1, read as the reverse complement.
CGTAAAAAAGTGTAATTTGTCCGTTGTCGTCACAGCTTCCAGAACTGTCTAAAACAATTTCATCCCAATAAGGATCACGCACCGGCGTGACTGTGTTGTAATCTGCCAGATTAAATAAAGTATTCATGGTTGGTAAACACTTGGTAATTTGTCTGTAGCTTAACGAAGCATTTCGCCTAATGCCGATAACAAATCTGTAAAACTCCAATTTTGGGCTTGTTCATACCAGCACCTACGCAAGCACTGAAGTAGCCACCCTTGGGGATTTTTGATTTTTTCATGGCCGCCACGTTTAAAGAAAAGTGCGATCGCTAATTTCACATCTTCAAGGGAATACTTTAAAATCTCTGGTGATTGAATTGGGTTAAACACGATACCAACTTTTTCGCATTCTGTCAGTACCTGCTCGTGTTCAAGGATATCTTCTTCGCTAATAGAGTTATTGCTGCTGCTGCATTCCCCCTTTTCGGTAGATATATCGTTTGAGGGCTGTCTTTTGTCAATTGAGTGACGGTTTTGTGAATTTTTTTTCACCTTAAAAAAATCTAGAGGGAATGTAATTATTCTTACTTCGTGCCATGACCACTGTTTTAATATCTGTACTACTCCACAGTCAACTAAACGAGAGAGGGCATTTTTAATGGTGTTGACGTGAAAACCTTTACCCCGATGTTTCTCCACCCAAAGGTTAAATTCTTTCTTCAGTTCGGGTTCTAATTCTTCTTCTTGTTTACCTATTGAAACCAGCCACTGCCACAGTAGTTTGGCGGCTGGTGGTATTGAGTTCTCAAGGCAAAATTCATCGTGTGCTTTTGTCCAGTTCATAATTTTGAATGCAAGAATCTGTGACCACCCAGTAAATAGGTGGTTGGGATGCTGAATGGATTTAATTAGTTATTTAGTCGTGAGGTGAGTTTGGAGAACCAAAATCATTGGGTAGTTCATCAAGTCCGATCCTTAGTTCACGGCATAGGCTTTTCACTTGGGGGATAGTGAGACGCGCCTCAGTTTTTCCGGAAATCCATCGGTAGTAAGTGGCACGGGGTATGCCACACTTCATAGCAAATTCATCTTGAGTCAGGCTTGTGCGTTCGATTCTAAGAGCGTCCAAGGGTGAATCACTCTCCTGTTTGTTTTTACTTTTTCCCATGATAACCCATAAACCTTCAGAATGATGACTCAGAATGATTGACATTTCCAAAGTGATGCATCATAATGAAGCTTGAAAGACAACAAGAAACCAGCCAAGTCGATGACTCGGTAAATAGTTACAAATTGGCTAGTTGTCCAAAGTCTCTCATTTTTTCCAGAATTGTGTAATCAATTTTGGACGCTCCCACCCCACACCGGGGATTACCACCTGGAGCAAGCACCCGTGCATAGTGACTGCGAGTGTCCGCACGGAAACACCCTAACTTAACTGATAGATGATGCACGTTTGTTGTCCCCATTGATTTGGGGACTTTCCCTCATCTCTGCAATAAACCACATGGGAGGTGTGGCGAAATTGGTAAACGCCCGGCACAGAGAAGCCAAATGGCAATCTCCAAATACCGGATTAAATGCAGGTTCAACCCCTGCCACCTCCCAAATTTCCACATAACAACTAACCAAGGTGAACCATGACATTAACAGTTCAAGAACTAAAACTAAAACTTGAAAGCTTTGGCAATGGCGCAACTATTCAAGTAGAAGACACCGATGGTATTTCTTGCCAAATAACCAAAGTTAAAGAAGTCGGTGGTAACGCGATTTTAGTCATAGAACCTGATGAATCTGATGAAGATGACGAGTAACTAATTCTTGATGTGTTCCCAATTAATGACTAAATAATTACCAATTACCAAATTTAAAAAGTTAGGAGGTAAACCATAGACGCTAATCATTTTGAGTGAATGTAAACCAACCCGGTTCTCCCACTGGGAAATATTTTCATTGGATTTATACGCTTCTGACAGCCAGTGTTAACTGGTGGTTAATGCTGGCTTTTCTTGCATTACACAATTTAAAACCATGAGCTATAAACAAGCTACCCCTTGGGCTGTATTTCGTGTAGACGGCGCAAACAATTTCCTGATGACAAGATTTAAAAAACGAAGCGACGCGGAACAATACGCCAAGCTTCTAGTAAACAGCAGCATTCATCAATATCAGGTGGTATTTGACCTATGAAAGTTAAAACTATATCTTACAAACGAATTTTGAATTTAGGTAACTACGAAAGTAAACACCTAGAAATGTCCATAGAAGTTGATGGATGTCTAGAGCTTGCAGAAGAAGAATGTTCTGTACTAATGGAAACAGTTGAGCGCAAAATTAGAGAGGATCAATCAGTAGCGATTCGAGAAGAAATTATGTCTCTGCGTTCCATGCTACGCAGCCTCAAGACCGAAGAGCGCCAACTACTCAACAAAGATAACGTGCAGGAAGAAACATTTGAAGGAAATCCACTCTGAAACCATGAACAACAATCAAAAATCACTTCTTCCTTACGATGACGACTATGTTTTGATTCATAAGCGAACACTTATGGTCAACACAGCCACAACTTCTCAAATGGCAGAATTTCTATCTCAAAAATGTGACGTTTCAGCTGATGATATGGCTGCATTTTTCGGGATACCAATCATTGAATACATTAACAGTCTGCCTGATGATAGAGTTTCTGCAATAGTAGAAGATTTGATTTCTCGGTCATGGCAAAACCAGGATAACAAAGAATTTCAAGCAGTTTTAGTAGTTGACACCAAAAAAAATGACCAAACAATCACAAGATGAATTTCTACTAAGCAAGCGTGATTTCATCCTTAATTCCCTAACTCTTGGCGTGGCGGTTGAGATTTTCTCTAAAACTTCTGGACGATCTCCTGATCAATGTTTAAATTTTCTTGTAGAGCAAGCAGAAATACGAATGGCGCGACAAACACCAGAATCTATTGATGAGTTTATCTGCCAATACTACATAGGTAGACAAAATAAAGCCAAGGCAGTTGTGATCAACTTCCATAAATCGAAAACCGCCTGATGATGGCTGCTTACCCAGCAGCCGAAACACACCCCCTGGTGTGTCGCGGATTGGGTCGCGCAACTCAATTCGCCTCCAGTAATGGAGCGGAGACAACAACAGTAGTTATGAGTTTTTACCGGGAAGTGACCAACGGTTTAGCCTTTTCATGAACTCATCTACTGTTAATGTTTCCACCTGTGTAAGTTTTAAAAGTGAATTGATGTGAATTTTGGGTGATTCGTGAACTATTATACACGGGAATTTGTGCGGAAGTAAACCCAATCTGTACCTTGAAAACTTAATGAAAATAATCGGTTTAGATGTTTGTAAAAACAGTGTTGTTGCTTGGGAATTAACATCAATCCCTAAAAACTTTAGAACACATTTTCGAGATAACAAACGTTCTAAAGATGATGACCCTTTAACTTTTAAAGCTAATTTTGATGGGGTCGAAAAGTTATTGATGCTCAAACCTGATGCTGTTGTTATGGAACCTACAGGTGTGCATTATTCCTGGATTTGGGCGCACATTTGTGAAAGTGAAGGAATTAAGGTTTTGTGGGTTGGACACCAAGAAGCTGTGCATTACCGCAAACAACACAAATTACCTGATAAAAATGACCAAGCTGATGCTTTGGCACTTGCAGCTTACGCTCTAGCTCACTGGGAGGAGGATGATTTTTTCCTTCAGTTTGAAGCTGGCAAAGTATCGCGGTTACGGACACTTTGGTTACAACTGCAATCACTTAACCGCATTGGGTCCCCTGTGATCAATCGGTCCAGACAACAATTAGCTCGTGAGTTTCCAGAAGCTGCTTTGAAGCAGTCACCGGCTAGAGGGGATGACTTACCACCGCTTTGGGCATGGTTAGCAGGTCGTGAGCGTAAAGCTAGAAAAAATAGTTACTACGACAATCTTTACAAAAAGTCTATTGCTCCCAAATATGGGGTAGAGACTTCTACTTTCACTCGCCGTCTGTCTAACTTGCTGTGTGATTTGGAGGAATGGGAAGTAGAAATTAAATCAGAAATTCTGGAAGTTCTGGAAGCTCCTGAGTTTATCCCCTACCGTAAGGTTATGACTATGTTCGGAATTGGGACTAGACCACAGGCGCTGCTGATTAGCCAAGTTTACCCGATTACAAAGTTTGAGTCGTTGGGAAGGTTTAAACGTAGGCTGGGTATGGCTAAAGATGAATATTCCAGCGGTGACAGGGAAACTATGAATACTGGGGCGGGTTCTAAATTGTGTCGTACTCAGTTGTTTCTGTGGGTTTTGGATGCGATCGCACCAGTTCGCGCTCGTCCTCAAAATGAAATTGGTCAAAAGTTGGGTGAGTTTTACGATTCCCGCCGCGCACAATTTCAGGACAACCCAGAATTATGGAAAAAGAAAGTAGTAGCTAAAATGCAGGCTGAAGCATTGCGAGAATTTAAGCGATCGCTTTCCCAAAATTTGTTACCAATGGTTAACAAGGAATTAGCACCACAACTTGAGGCCACAATTAACTTGACTATGCAAACTATGCAAATGTCTTTGACTGCTTCAATGAACACGGAACAAGTTATATCTAGTGTGAAAGAGAGGGAAGTTAAAAAAGGCTTTGGCAATCTCGTTATCAGTTAAACTGCCGCTTATGGCTGTAGATTGTTGTTTAAAGAGTTAAAGAAAGCAGTTCAGTAAATAAAAATACCCCTCGTTACTTAATGAGGGGTTTAAAATTGTTGGGATTTTGACCTAAAGTGAAAAGGCAGTTGATTTGTTAACTATGTTTAGAGGAACTTGCTAAGTTTATGAAACTAATGGCGGAACGCGTAGAATCTGTTAAAGCGGGCATTATAGGCGGTTTATCTGTGGGAGTAGCTTTTCTCATCACCAGTATGATCAATAGTTTGGTGTTGGCTAAGTACTTTCCTATACTGATTCTGGATCAATCTAATTTAGTTAATTTACAATTTTTACTAAGTAGCGCCATAGCTGGCTTTTCTGGTTTGCTATTTGGTATCACATATCGGTATATTATCCGCACTGACATAAATCCTCACCTCAATACTGGTGGTGTCTTTGCTTTTGGCTTGGTGCGGGGATTAACTCAGATAGAAGTTGGCTGGAATTTTACTGGCACAATTCAGCCTTTTTTGATATTAGGGGGGGAAAGTATATTACTCTTTACTTTTGCTGCTTTTGTTCTAGATACTGCTATCTTACGTGGGTGGCTTAAACCGTTTTCCTCAAATTAAAGTCTTTGGCATAACCAGAAATTTACTAATTACTTTTTAACTTTAGATTTTGAATTATTTATGAATCACTATTTTCTCATCATTGATCTTGAAGCTACTTGTTGTAATCAAAAGAGTATTCCCCGTCACGAAATGGAAATTATCGAAATTGGCGCGGTAATGTTGAATAGAAAAACCTGGGAAATTGATTCTGAGTTTCAACAATTTATCAAACCTGTAAGAAATCCCCAACTTACAGCTTTCTGTACAGAATTAACTAGTATTTCTCAAAAACAAGTTGATACTGCACCTACTTTTCCAGAAGCAATGTCAAAGTTGACAGAATGGGTGAATTTATTTCCTAACAATATATTTTGTTCTTGGGGTAATTACGACAAATTACAATTTTTACAAGATTGTAAATTCCATCAAGTTCCTTATCCTTTTGGCACAGAACACAGAAATATCAAAAATGAATTTTCAGAATATTTGGGTGTATCTCATAAATTTGGTATGGCACAAGCTCTTAAACATTTGCAAATAGAATTACAAGGTACACATCACAGGGGTATTGATGATGCTCGAAATATTTCCTCCATATACAAGCATATCCAAATTACCTGACTAAAATCGCTGGACAGAGGTAGTCCCACACTGCTTCTTGTCCGGGTTGTGGGGGGATAGGATTTGGTCTGATGATGATTTTTTTTAATTACCTGATTTACCACCAGCAGCCATTTTTGTGAGTCCTCCATGATAGTTGATGATTTTAGATTCGGCTTTACCAATTTTAGCTAATTGAAATTGCCACTCAGAAATATCTTCATAGCTGAGATGATGTGTGTCACAACTGGGAGTCCAGAAACCACCAATGATAGATGGATCGTCAAATTTCAACAACCCCGACTTGCGGATGCTTTCTCCTTGAGGTGTTCCGGGGATGGGAGAAATTGCATAGGATGCTACTTGAAATTCTAATTCTGGGTTAATTTCTCTGAGTTGTTGATGGAGTTCTAAAACGCCTTCTTCCAGACGAAGTAAACTATCTTGAGTATCATCAGGAAAGCCGATAATTAAACCATAAACGATGACGGGAAGACCTGCTCTGACAATCAGTTTCATCATCTCACAATGTTGTTGCCAGGGCAGAAGTTTGCTGTAAGATTCTCTGCCAAAAACGGGACGTTCTGCGGGTATATAACCTAAAAATCCGCCGACTTTACCATCCCATCCCCACAGTGCTTCGATCAGTTCTTCGTCGGGTGTGAGGTCTGTGTGATCATAGTTGCGTCCTCTTCCTAATGTGGCTTTTCTGAGTTCTAAACCATTAGGCCACAAAAGTGGCATTCCCATTTCTCGCGCTCCTGTGGTGATTTCTAGAATCTCTTCTTTTCCTCCTGGAAATAGCACCCGTCCGAGAAATTGATCTGAACCCATGACTGTACATTTTGCTCCGGCTTCTTTTTGACGAGCAATCCAATTTAGGGTAGTTTGGGGTGACATTCGCCGGTATCCTGATGTGTAAGTTGGTGTTTGGCAAAAGTCACATTTGCGATCGCATCCAATGTCAGGATACACTGAGCCTATGGGTACTAAATCTTCTACAAACGGTTCTTCTGAATATTCTTGTCCTAAACATTGTCTGGCTACTTCTACCGATGGTAAAGCCCAATCATCGGGAGTCATGGCTTGGCTACGGGTGGGGTGATAAGTACCATCAGCTAAGATTACTCCTGTGAGTTTTTCCCTGGGAGTTTTACCGAGTACATGGTCAAAAATCGGCCAGTTTGCTGCTCCAGATTTGTCAATTACTATGGCTGTTGCACCTGCTTCTAGATAGTATTTTGGTTCAGCGATTGCATCCGAACCACCAACTACAACTGGTTTTCCTTTACTAGCAAAATGTGCGATCGCCATACAGGTGACTTGACGTTCTTGGGTATAATTAACTGTCACTCCCCAAGCATCATAAGTTTCAGGATCTACATCATAAATTCTCTGACCTACATAAGCTTTGGTCAAATTCATCCCTTTCCAAGTTACCTCGCCAAAGGGTTCTTGACAATCACCAGCTTTCAGATTCACAAGTTGAGCATCAAAACCACCTGCTTGTAAATCTGCTATTAATACTTGTTTACTAAGTAAGGTATTACGTCTATATAATGCTGTCCAATTATGTCCTTCTTCGTCATATAAGCCCAAGGCAGGTACTTCAACTAATCCGATACTTTGATTTTTTAATTTCATATAAATCTCCTGTTAATTCTTGATATTTTTAATCTTTGAAAAACAAGTTTAACGACAGCAGTAATCAATTTTAGGTGTTTATTGGTATTTTATCTTCAAGTGATAATTACAATGTCTAGAGATAATACCAATTCTGTGTAAAGTTGCGCCAAATAAATACCATAGAGACGAGAATCCCTACCCATGGAACCTTTCTACATCTGCGAATAAAGCGCATCCTCATAAAGAAATGGTATAAGATCATCCAAGATGTAAAAAAGTATCTTGATCTCATTGTTGTAGAGAATATCATTGTTGGTGAATTTGGGAAATATTCCCAAAACAAAACTTAACTAATTGTCTAATTTGCCCAAATTTGTTCAAGATGAGGATTTAATATATAAAAGTTTGCCAAGTTAATCTTCCTTATTTTCATGACCAGCAGGAATTAGAATACCTTCTAACAATAAAGTATCCATAAACATCTTTCGCAAAACTCGCTGGATCTGAATATGTTTTCCTGGCTTGACTTTTGTTAATGTTCGCAATAGCAAGTGAGATTCACCAAGACTTTCTACACCATCTACTAGAGTAGATTCAATCACATCTGTATTATTGGCCTTTAACTGCTGTCCTACCTCTTCAATCACTTGATATATATGAGCTAAATTAGAATCGTAAGGTACATCAACTTCCACTACTGCAAATATGTACTGTTTTGAATAATTGGTAATTGAACCAATATCCCCATTACGAATAATATATAGTTGACCATTAGGATGTCTAATACGGGTAGTTCTCAGTTCAATGGCTTCAACAGTACCTTCTACAGCTTTCTCTTCGGCTTTCCCAGCTTCAATATAATCACCTACCAAATAGTAGTTTTCAAAAAGAATAAAGAACCCACAAACTATATCATTAATTAGTGTTTGTGCGCCTAATCCCACAGCGATACCAACAATTCCAGCACCAGCAAGAATAGGAGTAGGATTAATATCAAGAATGTAGAGAATAGAAATCGCAACGCTGAAATAGATTAAATATTGCAACAAACTACGAAACAAAGGAATCATAGTTAAGCGTCTGCTTTTTTGGATATCAGTCAAATCCTGGTCTTGGAATAGCACCTCTTCTAATAGTAAGTAAATCACCTCAAACATCACACGACTCATGAAGATGATAGCGATGATTTTGATAATTTTTAAACCAAAAGTGGCCAACTTGGCTATTAACTGCACCTGCTGAATTAGCAATGTGACAGTGCAGACGTAAATCACAAATTCTAAACACCGTTTCAAAAAAGGAATCAGGTGTTGGAGACGATCATAAAATCTCAATAGATTATCAGGACTGGAGTATCTGACGCTCAGAACATCTAGAGTATTAACAATTGCCGCAACTACTTTGAGAATGAGTAATCCCACACTAATGATTAAATAAATCCGCAGTGCGATATATAGATATTCAGAAACTACTATGGGTAATTTAAGAAATTGGGTACAACAAATCAGAACCAATAGCCAAATTCCACCTCTAATTCTTTGATTGAGTGCAGTAAAAAAAGCGTCAATACTTTCATCATCGGCGGTGTTTTGATCTAAGTTCTTAGCACGATTACTAGCTATTTTTAACCAAGATTTGATCACTTTTAGAGCGAATATTGCTGCAATTATAACACCACCACTTTTAGCAATACCAATTCCTAATGCCATCCAAAATCCTGATGGAATCTTGCGAATCAAGGCTATTGTATATTGTTGGATGTCTTCACCCCGATAGATTAGAAAACCATTAACACCGACAATAGAAATGCTTAACACTAAGCAAGTAAGCAACAATAAACCAGTAATATTGCGGCGCAGAATTTTGATTCTTAAATCGTCACCCTTCAATATTGATAATCTAACCAATAGCTTTAATAACTTACCTACAAGCCATCTTAATAATAGAAAAACAATTATTAAAATACCGACTTCAGCCAAAATAATTAATATGTTCATAGTCAGGTAATTTTTGCATTTTTATGATAACTAAATACCCAAATCCTCAAAGAATTCGGGTATACAGCGATTTCCACTTTTATGAAGTACATCTTAGCCCCCTCATCGCTTGCGGGGTTGGGGTGGGGTTTCTTGTACCTCTCTGAATTTTTTTAATTATTGCTGTTTTGCATCGGTTTATATTTTTCTGGTTCTGTTCTCAATTCTACATACAGAGAATCAATACCCTCTTCTTCTAAAAGTTCCAAGATGGCTAGATTTAAGTTTTTCTCAGCATCAAAATAGAGGTTATCATCATTCACAAATGCCATCAACTCAATTACGCGAGCATTCTTTTCAATGTTTTTGAAACGCACTGTACACTGAGGAGACAAGCCAGGAATAGATGTTGACATTTGTTGAATAGCATCACAAATTCTTGCCGTTTGCTTGGCAGAAATACCGTCTATTTTGAGAATTAAATTCAGTCCCCACTTTAATTCTTCACCTGGATTTTGTGACCAATTTTCGACAATTCCAGAAATCATTCGAGAATTGGGCATTTTGATGATTGAACCCCATTTAACTATATGCAGTGTTGTGGTTCTAAATCCAATAGCAAGGATCTGCACAAAACCATCTACTCCTGATATTCCCACCCAATCACCTTCTTTATAGAGATTATCAGAGTAGATAATAATTGTACAAAACCAATCATAAAGAATGTCTTTGAAGAGTAAACCTAAAGTGATACCAGCACCACCAAGTAAACCCACAAGTGCAGCAGCAGATTGTCCTAAAAATATTTCACTGATTTTAATTGTTAATACAATAATTGCTGCCGATTGAAAAATTTTCGGCATCAAAGGTCTGAGCAATTCATCAAGTTCAGTTTCAGTATGCAGCACTATGTTAGCAATTACTTGTCCTAAAATTGAAGAACTACGATAAACAACATAGGCAATAATAAAAACAACTATTAGGTTCAGACTTTTACCAATAGTATCGGTTAATTTAGAACCTAATTCCTCTGCCAGAATTTCCTTAATCAGCCAAAATCCACCAATAAGAATTAGCCAATTTAAAGCTGGCTTAACAATAGCAATTAATTCATCATCAAGAGTAGTTTCTGTTTTCTTGGTAAAATTCTCAATGGTTTTGATGATCACTGCTAAGACAAATCTTCTTAATGTCTGTGTCAGCGTTAATATGACAAGAACAGCAGCAATTTTCGCAATGGGAAAATTAGAATAATCGATACTTTTGAGCGCGTTAGAGATAATTTCCATTTTTACCCTGTTTACCCTGTTAGATATTTGAGTCTGTTGATTTTAGATCATTGGATGATTTTTATCATTGAGAATTTTAACAGATATTTAAATCTTGTTTTCTGAATGCTGGCAAAAAATTCATTAAACTTGACAAATAATCAATCCAAACCACCCTTTTGTATCTATTTTTTTTCAAATTTAAAGTTTCCCAAGCAATATAGCCTTTTGAAAACCTTAAGTTAAGATACTTTCTCCCTCAATAAAAGAGAAAGCCCGAAAATTTAATGTTTTCCTATGCTTGACTTTTGCAAAATCACTAGCTCATGATTACAGCTTTTTAAGACACTGATTTTTGTTTTTAAAATTTCTTGCCACATATTCAAATCACAATAATCTTGGATGGGTTTGTAATACAAATCATCATCTTCAACTCTAAGAACCACAGCAAAAATACCACCTGGTTTGAGAATCCGAATTAATTCTTTAAAGCTTTCTAAAGGAACTTGATTACGAGTAAAAACGCCAGTTGATACTAAAGCATCAAACCTATTATCTGCAAAAGAAAGGGTGTTACCCAACTCTTCTAAATGCAAAGCATTGTATATCTCCTGGTCTTTTAATAGGTCTAAAGAGTTTTGGCTAATATCAAGACCTTGGATATTTTTGAACCCATAAGAATTAAGTTCCCGAGCTAATAATCCTGTACCACAACCAATATCTAAAATCAAAGTATCTTGCTTTAAATACGATGTGAGTGTGTAAGCAATATGATTGAGTAACACAGTCCAACCATTGTCGTAATGTTCCTGGTCGTAAAATAATACCCAAGAATCGTATTTACCTCTAACTTCTTCGATAGTTTCAAAGTGGTCTGTTAATCCATTAGGATAATCTTGATGATCGTCTATCCTCAAGATTTTATACAAAACGTCTTTGATAATGTAGCCTATTAATTTGATATCATCGGCATCAAAAGACGATGGTAACCTAATATCACAAGCTAAAGAGATAATAGATTCTGTCTTTTCTAGACAGGGTGTCTCTTTAAATGAGTATTGCCAGTTTTTGTAATAACGAGAATTATCATATCTACCAAAAATCTGGATAGCCACACCTCTCTCGCTGGTTTGTTGTAAAAATTGCTCCACTTGTTCTGAAGTTAATCCTACAAGATTAAACTGCAAACTGTCAGGTGCGCGTTTTACTTTTTTCAAAGGAGAGGGAATATAAATATTCCTGACGGAACTGAGAGTTTGTATTAAGCAATCGTACCTTTGTTGGCCTGAAGATATTTTGTGTTCTAAATATTCCATCTGTGGTCTTAATACAGCAGCAGTTAAGTTACTCATTCTCAAACTAAAATTGGGAACATGAGGTTTGAGTTTTTCAAATAAATTGTCATCATCAGGACGAGCAATATGTTTCTTGTACAACTTCTCGTAAGAACCGGCTGCTAGAATACAATAGGCTGCAAATTGTGCATTATTGGTGGCAATTAATCCCCCTTCACCAGAGTTGAGTAATTTATAACTTTGGGTACTAAAGCAAGCAATTTCTCCATGATTTCCTACTAGTTGTCCATCCCATTCAGCACCTAGACTATGAGCGCAATCTTCGATTAAATAAATTCCTGCTTGATTGCAAATATTCTTGATAGTATCCAAGTTGGATATATGTCCTCTCATATAGGACAAAACAAAAAACTTTGCATCTGGATGAACTTTTATTTTGGATTGTAAATCTTCAATATCAATTATATATTCAGAGTTACACTCTACATAAATAGGAACACCACCAGCATGAACAATACTACTAGGAACTGCTGTGAAGGTAAAAGCATTAGTTAATACTTTGTTTCCTAGCTCAACTCCAACGGCTTTCAGTGCTAAAAAGATGGAACTTCCGCAGGAGTTAACCGCAACAACATACTTATGTTTTGTGTAGAGACTAAATTCATGTTCTAGCTTGGCTACTTCAGTTGCCAATTCTTCATCTTCATTATTTAACTCACAACGCTGGCTATAATTGTTAAAATCATCTGAGAAATTATAGCGGTAAAGTCTTCCTTTTTGCATCAATTTTATTGCTTGCTCAATACCCGCTTGAGGAATTGGATCAGGAGTTTTAAAACTTTTAGTGAATTTAATCATTGACTAGCTCTCTTTGTTCAAAAATTTCTTTGTTTTTCTTGATTTTTTTGGAGGCGATCGCCTCCAATTTTGATTTCAAATGATCCAAGTTTAGAGGTTGTTTGAAAAGTATTAGATGAAACCAATAATTTCCAATAACCTAACCCTTCAGCCCCCCTTCCCTACCAGGGAAGGGGGGTTTCAAAGCCTCTCCCCGCGTCGGAGAGAGGTTTGGAGAGGGGTTTATTTATACATTAAAAACTTTTAAAACATCCTCTTAAACAATATTTAAACTTGGCAAAGAATCAACCCAAACCATCCTTTTTCATCTGTCCAAGTTTTCACAGTATTTAATCCTTTACTCTGCAACAATATTTCCATAGTTGTTAAATCAAACTTACGAGAAATTTCTGTTAAGATACTTTCTCCCGCTTCAAAGCAAACCTTTAAATCCAAAGCTTCCAAATTTACCCAATGGCTTTTTTGACAATGTAAATACATCTCTATTTGATTATCAACCTGATTGTAAATCGCTTGATGTTTAAATAAATTAATGTCAAAATCACCTTGAAAACGCCAATTCAAATGAGAAAGCATATTCAAATTAAAAGCAGCAGTCACTCCTTGACTATCGTTATAAGCTGCTTCTAAAATATCCTTGGGTTTTTGTAAATCAATCCCCAATAAAAAATAATCTCCTGGTTGTAAAGTTCGAGAAACCTGACTTAAAAAACTATCACATTCTTCTGGATTAAAATTGCCTAAAGAACTTCCCAAGAAAAACAACATCCGCGACTGTAAATAATTTGATTCCAGATGAACTAAAGCTTGTTCATAAGTTCCCAATAAACCATGAATAGTAATATCAGGATATTTTTCTTGTAACTGTAAAACACTCGTTTTCAGAATCCCACCACTAACATCAATCGGCAGATATCTACAAGAATCAGCAATTTTTTGATAAGCAGTTAATAAAGCTTGAGTTTTCGTAGAACTACCACTACCTAACTCTATCAACTCACAACAATTTGTAATTGTAGCAATTTCATCAGCATACTGATTTAAAATCCATGCTTCTGTACGCGTAGGATAATATTCTGGTAACTCACAAATTTTTTCAAATAATAGAGAACCAGGATCATCGTAAAAATATTTTGGTGATAAAGTTTTGGGAGTTTTATTTAACCCCTTTATCACATCTTTTCCATCATCACTTAACTCTTGATAATGATGATCTAAAACTGTTAAAGGTTGAGCAATCATTGTTTAAATCCTCTGTAGTTGACTCTGCGAATCTGCGTGATAAAAAGTATTTAATTAATTCAAACTTTCAGCAATTCTAAAACCAACGTGCTGATAAAAAAACGGACGAAACCAGTTCCGATAACATGATAAAGCCATCGAACCATTTGTTGCCCAAGAACCACCAAGCATCATTTGATGTCTATTATCAAAAAATAGTGCAGATTGATCTTCATAAAGATAATGAGGTTCAAATCCTGGTAAGGGATAAAATGCACTAGATGACCATTCCCAAACATTACCTCGTAAGTCAAAAATACCAGATTTGTTATTTTCTGAAAACATTCCTACGGGGGAAGGTGAAATAAATTGTACGTTGAGATTATAGTTGTTTTCTACACTAGAATCTTCAGATACTTGTAAAGCTTGATTCCATTCTGATTCTGTCATTAAACGCAGGTTTTTATTTTGCTGTTTACCTTGCCAACTACAGTAAGCCATTGCTTCATAATAATTGACTTCTACAGGCCAATCTAAAGGTAAATCTAGCTCATCAAATACTGCACGATAACGGTAATTACCATTATTTTCTAATATCCAAAATTTCGGATTTTGCACATTATATAATTCTTTCCAACTCCAAGATTCCACATTCCAATAATCTGGATTTTTATAACCTCCAGCTTGCATAAACTCTAAAAATTCGCCATTAGTAATTAAGTTTTCACTGGCTAAAAATGGTTTAACTTCAACTTCCAAACTTCCATATTCGCTATCCCAACCGAAAGTCAAATCATGATTTTTTTTGCCCAATTTCACCACACCACCGGAAATTTCCCGCATTTGATTATTAGGAATTTTCCCATTTGTAGGGGCATAATTCCATCCCTCAGGACGTTGTAATTTATCAACAGGTAGTTGACGCAGTAGCATAGAAGAAGTTTCAAAATGAATGCGACTATGTTCAATTCCCATCAATAAAGCCCACAGGGGGTGTTGAGAATGAATTGGCAGATTTAAAGCTGTATTTTCGATAACTTTGGTAATTGCAGTTTTAGCTTTTTCTCGATATTCCCAAACTTGAGAAACATCAGGCCAGATAATATCTTTTGTAGCGGTTTCTAGTTCTGTGGGTGTTTCTGGATCAACACCAATTTCAAACAGGATTTCATATTGGGGATTAATGCGATTTTCTAATAAACCAACGCGGATTAATTTGTTGATGTAAAAAACTGCCGAATGTCCAAGGTAGAAAATTAACTTGTTTCTTAAAAGGTCAGGATTGAGATAAAATGTATCTGATAAAATTAAACTTTTCAAAAGTGTTTCTTCTAAATTCCACGAATTTTCAAAATAATTCTGTAGACTTTCCTGACTACAATTATCAAGTTTGGGAACTTGGGTAAATGCAAGGTTATTAATTTTGGCTTTAGAAATTGTTTTCATGGACTTAAATTAAATTCTACAAAAAAAATATATCTACTGAAATGCAGATATTTTTCAACATTTTCATGCCATTTATTTAGATAACGCATTATGGTACACATTTTTCATTTTTAACCAAAATTTAACTATTTTGGCATTTTTACTGAAGAAAAGTTAAGATATCTGTTTTTATCTAACAATATATCTGTGATATTTCTGAATATAGATTATTATATAGCTTAATTTTATGACTTATAAGTATCAGCTTGTCTGTAAAAATCAGGAGAAAATTCATGCGCTATCGAGTTCGTGCTATTGTTCTCGCTGGTGTAGTATGTGCATTTGCACTATGGGCTACACCAGGAAGAACCCAAGAACAGCCAGCAGAAGAACCAAAAGTCGAGAAAATTTAATCTGCTGCTGGAGATCCCAAATTTGCAATTACGACTCAAGATCCTACCATTCCTGTTGATGAATTGCAATTATTAGTTAAGCCATTAATTTTAGAAGAATTGCAAGATGAAGTCAAAGTTGGTGGTATTTGGGGTTATGTAGATTCTATTTCTCTAGCCAATACCAAAATTAAAGGTTTTGCAGGTCAAACTACGGTATTTGTTTGAATAATAGATAGAGGCACTGTGGCGAAATATTCTCGCTGAAATTGTTCTTCTTTAACAGCCGATAAAAATTGCTTAACCGCATTATCAAAAAGATTTTCGGAAGCGTTATGAGTATTCCAGGTAATTTGGAAATGACGATCTTGACGTTGAATTGTAAACCCTAAATATTTTAAAGCTTGAAAACCTAAATATAACGTTTGGTCGCTGATACTCAGTTTTTCTAAAAGTTGTATACGGGTAACTGGTTGATTTGTGCGGCTGAGATATTTAGCAATTCCTACCAAAGTAAGCCAAACTTGTCTAGGTGGAAGGTTATGGGGTTTTGACCAAGCAATAACTAATTGTTGTTGATGATAAACTGACTTTCTCAACCATGCACGCAAATCATCCCAATTAGTAGGACAATCTTTAATAATCAGTGCTGAGTTTTTATTACTGAGTTCTGAATACTCTTGATTTCGCCAGTCTAAAATAATTGCTGAGTTTTGAGTTTTCAGTTCCGAATCAACACAGGGACGTACAGCAATTAATCTAATTTCATAGCGTTTTTTATAGCTATTATAATCTATTTCTGCTATACAATCACATTTACCTATAGGTAAATCATCTTTATAATGTCCCCACCAAATACCAGGAAAAGGACTGTTACTCGAATCATCTCGAATATCGAACTCAGCTTTAATATATTGAATTTTATTACCTTTAAAATCTTCCTGATTGCGATGCCAAGAATTTTCAAACCAACAATTTTTAATTAATAGTTTAGGAATTGGATTTCCCATTCCACATGGTTCTAAAACTTTGAGTTCTAAAAATAAATCTTTCCCCAAATCTGCAACAGTTACTATTAAGTCAGCTTGGACTGTGGGTGTGAGATTTATTCCTCCTAAAGATTGTCGTAATTTTTGATTAATTGCATCTGTAAATAAAGGAATGTTCTCAACTAATAAACTTAAACCTGCGGCAAAAGGATGTCCACCAAAACGATGTAATAAATGTGCTTGTTCTTGAACTAATTGATATAAATCAACCGAATTAATCGAACGTGCCGAACCACGGGCTAAAAGTGCTGAGTTGTCAGAAGTTTCTGAGTCAGAAAGAGAGTTTTCTGTACTTAATAAAATTGTGGGACGGCCTGTTTCCTGTGCTATTTGTCCAGCAACTAAACCCAATACACCTACAGCCCATTGTGGATCTTCTAAAACAATGACGTTGGTAGTTGATAAGTCTAATTGGGTAAGTTTTTTTGCTACTTGGGCTTGGACATCTTTTTGTAAAGACTTACGACGAGAATTGGCTAATTCTGTTTCTTCTGCTAGTTGGTGACAACGTTTAATATCTCGACTAGTTAGTAATTCTACACAGAAACTAGCATCACCATAAATGCGACTAACAGCGTTGATTCTTGGTCCCAAACCGAAGGAGATATCTGTGGGACGGTCGCCATTTTTCTGGCATAATTCTAATAATTTTCCTACTCCTGGTCGTCGTTTTTCTGTAACTGTTTTTTTATGATCTGTGTGTAATTGTTGAATTCCTAACTGTGCTAAATAGCGACAGTCACCGATTAATTGTACTAAATCTGCAATTAGTCCTACTGCTACTAAATCTAATAAATCAGTTAATGGATGTTGGGGTACATCTGGCAAAGTTTCATATAATGCTTCCACCAATTTATAAGCTACCGCAACTCCAGAAAGGTGAAATAATGGATGTTCTTTGGGTAAATAACGAGGGTTAATAATGGCATTAACTGGAGGACGTTCGGAGGGTAAAGTATGATGGTCTGTAACGATAACATCTATACCTAATTGTTGTGCATAAATAATTTCTGCAATATTTGTGCTACCTGTGTCACAAGTGACAATTAATTTACAACCTTGTTGAGCTAAATTATCAATTCCTAATTTATTGAGTCCGTGGGATTCTTTTAAACGGTTGGGAATGTAATAAGTTAATTGTCTATCTTGTTCAAAAAACTGTCCTAAACCATCCCATAATACAGCAGTTGAGGTAATACCGTCCGCGTCAAAATCTCCCCAAATGGCTACTTTTTCACCAGATTTTGCGGCATTTTTGAGACGGTTTACCGCTAAATACATTTCTTGCCCAAATTCAAAGGGACTTGCTGGTTGATAATTTTTATAGTTGACAAATGGTACTAGTTGTAATTCAGTTTGTATACCTCTTTGCCATAGTAATTGGGCGGCAAAAATTCCATTAGATAGAGATGTATAATGTTTCACCGCTAAGATGAACCATTCTGGGGGTTGTTCAGTGCTTGTGAGAATCCATTGCATTTTATCAATTCAAAATTCCAAATTAAAAATTAAAAGTTTATAAATCATTATCGTTATTTACATCATTATTTGTATATTCACTAACCAAGGGATTAAGAACTACCTCGTTGCTAACTCCTTCTGATTTACGAGGACGAATAGCTGGGCGTGTACGTCTATAACCTGCTCTTTCTGCTTTTTGATGTTCGTAATCTATGAGTTTGCCATAATATGGATGTTTACTCAAATTCATTGATAGGAAAATATGCTGGCGGATATTACCAAAACCTTTGCGGTTAAAAAATTTCACGGCTGGGGTATTAGTCGGATCTGTATCTACTAACATAAACCGCGCTCCATCTTCAATCATTCTAGCAACGACTTTATCAACTAATGTATCTGCGACACCTCGGCGTTGAAATTTGGGATTTACACCTAACCACAAGATGTAACCATAATTCCAAGATGCTTTAGTAATAATAGTTCCCAAAATAAATCCTGAAAGTTCACCTTCTGTTTCCGCAACCAGGCAATATTCTGGATCTGTGTTGTAAAGTCCAATTACTTCCCATTCATCCCAAGTGCGGTACAAATAAGGATATAACTCGCTCGTAAATAGTTCTTCACCTAGGTGATAAACAGGAGCGATATCATCAATTCCTAATTCCCGGACATAAATAGGATCAGTTTCATCAGAAGTTTTCATAATTGCTATAAATATCAAATTGATATTTCTTGGATGTTCTCAAAGGTTGGTAAAGAATTTGTAATTATCTCTGTTTGATTATCTTTTTGACGTTCACATCGGACAGCATACTGGCATAGTTCACAAGATTTTTTAAATTCGGCTATTTGAGGAAATGGCTGGTTTTGTTGATATTTTTGTAACCAATCGTTTAAATAATTTAATAGTTGATTTAAATCTTTTTCTGTTTGTTGATGTTGTTGATTGTCATAGTTAAATCTAATATTTTGTGGTTTTCCTTGAGCTTGGATAAACCAGTAAGTCATAGATATATTTTCGGGTAAATAGTCGCTTGTTTCTGCCAAAACATAGAGATAAAGACGTGTTTGCCAATTTTTAGCTAATTCATCTTTTTTTGGTAGTTTATGATTGGTTTTCCAATCATAAATCTGTGCTTTTTCATTATCTGCAATTAATAAATCATAAATTACTGTGAGTAAGTAATCTTGTACTTGCAAAGTACGATAATGTTCACTGTCACGGAAGGTTTGATTATTGATTTCTGGTGTTAATATTTCTGGTGCAACTTTACTAAAAGCTGTCATCCAAGTTTTCAATGTTTTAAATTTTTCATCTTCTTTATCCCGTTCCAGAAAACTATTAATTGGTAAACCCATTTCTTGCTGCTGCATAAGTAGGTGAAAGCGACTACCTAAAGTTTGATATTCTTCTTGTTGGGGATCTGAGGGAGTGGTAATTTGCTCTAGATAGGTATGTTGAAATTTACGGGGACAAGCTGCGAGTAAGTTGAGATGTCCTTGGGAAAGTCGCAGTAGTTGAGTAGAAGTTGATAGCATTCTTCTAGGGAGCATCCTAAATGTGTAAGTTTATTTTTTATCTAAGCTTCCAACTTAATACAAGGCATGAAATAAACGAAACGCAAAGACGCTAAGAGCGCGAAGGAAGAAAGCAGAAGAGATTTTTCAGATGATTATTTTGTGTTTTTGCAAAATTGGGATACTCCCTTCTTCCCTGTTCCCTGTTCCCTGCCTCTACGAATAATTTAAGTGATCAAACCGGATTCCTACATTTGACATATGGCTAAAAAATAAAAGGTAAAAGAATGAATTTTATATTTTTATTTCATTCCTCTACCTTTTTTGTATGCTTGATGGTTATTTCATGTTAGCCCGTGCATCTCTCACTGCGGCAAAGAAAAATAATACGGTGATGGGAATACTCAAAGCCAGGATAATTGCAGTGGTTTGGACACCTAAATCTGGTTCTCCATAACTGAGTTCAAATACAGAACCTACCGCTGCGATCGCACTTACACAAGCGCCGCCTAAAAACAAACCGCTTTTTGGAGTTAAATACACGAATCTATCACCCTATGCTACTGGTTTCACTGCTTGATACGAGAAGCCATTTTTAGATAGCTCCTGGGCTAAAGTCAAGGAATTTTCGACTCTGTCTACAAATACCACACCGTTGAGGTGATCCATTTCGTGTAAAATACAGCGTCCGAGTAAGTCATTAGCTTTTAATGTTTGGGGACGGCCATATTCATCTTTATAGGCAATTTCTACTACTTGGGGACGTTTGACATCTAGATACACCTTGGGGATGCTCAAACAACCTTCTTGAGCCACGCAGAGTTCACTGCTCACCTGTTTAATCACAGGGTTAATTAGTACCAGTGGCGGATGCTCTGGTTTGTCTGGTTCACAATCGATGACAATGAGTTGTTTATTAATTCCAACTTGGGGCGCAGCTAAACCAATGCCATCCTCACTGTACATAGTTTGCAGCATTTCGCGCACCAGTTGACGGAGTTCGTCATCTATTTTGGTGACACGCTTGGCGGGTTGACGCAAAACGCGATCGCCTAAATAATGAAGTCGCAAAGGTGGATTTTTTAACTTTTTTTTCTCTACAGCAATGTCAGAGGGCATGATTGTTGGTGGCTTGATGATGAATGTCTTACTAATTCAATTCTATCGTCAGTTGGGAGATGACAGAGAACAGACTTATAGAAAACAGTTGACAGAAAGCGGTAATAATTTTAGTTTGTACCCATTACTAATCAGCAATGACTATTTCTAATGTTTAAGTTTTTCACAAAACTAGACTACTTGCTTAAAGAAACTTTCCTGGGATTGCTGCGGGGAGGATGGATGAATTGGGCGGCTGTTAGTACGGTGACAGTGTTATTGTTTCTCTTTGGCTTAAGTCTGCAAACTTCTTGGCAAGTGGAAAAACTTCTCAACCAGTTTGGTAGTCAGTTGGAATTATCGGTTTATTTAGAATCGGGAATTCAAGCTGTGAACATTGAACCTCTGGTGGCGAAAATACCCTCAGTGGTTGAGGTGCAAGTAATTACCAAACAACAAGCTTGGATCAAGTTAGTTAAAGAACTGGGTATTGCTGATATTGACGGTGCTACTCAGCAACTGGGGGATAATCCGCTAGTTGACGAAATCAAGGTTAAAGCTTTGAACCCCCAAGTTGTACCCACTTTAGCGACAGAGTTAGCGAAGTTGCAGGGAGTGGATGTGGTGCAGTACGTAGATGAGGCGGTAAAACGTATTGCTCAGTTGCACCAAGGGCTAAACTGGATTACTTTAACAATTACAATTATTCTGACTTTAACAGCGATCGCTGTGACAACCACCACCATTCGTCTAATTGTCATGGCACGACGACGGGAAATTGAAATCATGCAACTGGTGGGAGCCACTGCTGCTTGGATTTACCTACCATTTATTTTACAAGGAATTTCCTTTGGTTTAGTTGGTGGTGCGATCGCTTGGGGTTTCATTTCTCTCACTCAACAATTTCTCAACCGCTTACTAGCCAATCAACCTGAGTTGATCCAATTTATTAGTCATGGTGTACAACTAACTACAACACAAACTTTACTGTTACCGCTCATTCTTTTAGGCTTTGGTGCCATTGTTGGATTAATGGGTAGTTTATTCGCCGTTAATCGGTTCGCTCGATAAATAAAAACTAAAAACTAAACACATGACTAAACAATGGGAATACTTATTGCAAAATCTTGGTGAGTGGCAAGGTTCATTCACTCGTTATTCACCCCAAGGTAAAGTTTTAGAAGATATTCAAAGTGTAGTTTCCTTGGCAGGATTAAATAATAATCAAACTATTCACCAAATTGTTCGTCGTCAAGGACAAGAAGATTTAATTTTAGAATACAGTTCTGTGGCACGGAGTACTCTATTTTTTGAAAATGGCGCATTTTCTCAAGGTTCCATGCAGTTAGCTCCTTTTTCTGAATTTGGTGCAGAACTAGGTTTAATTCATGAAAATCGTCGCTTACGTCTAGTAGAATTATTTGATAAAAATGGCAAAATAGCGAGTCTCACTTTGATTCGGGAACATCTAGCAGGTACTGAAGCAGTAGAAAATCCACCTTTGCAAGTGGATGACTTATTAGGAGAATGGCAGGGTGAAGCTGTTACTATCTACCCAGATTGGCGTGCTTCTACTAGCTACTCTACAACCTTAAAATTACAACTTGATAGCACTGGGAAATTAATCCAAAATACAAACTTTGGTGAACGTTCAATTACCTCAACTGGTACTATTCAAGATGCAATTATCCTCTTTGATCAAAATTCCCAAAAGCAGGTGCAAGTATTACTTTTACCTAATGGTGCTTCTGCTACTTTTCCTTTACAAGCACAGTTACGTCAACCTTTATTTTTAGAGGTTGGTTGGTTAATTACACCAACCTTACGTCAACGGTTAATCCGCAATTATGATGATAAAGGTGCATGGATTAGCCTCACCCTAATAACAGAAAATCGCATCCATTCTCATTCATAATTCCCAGAAACTATCTTTGCTTTGGAATTGCTTACTCTAGGGAACAGGGAAGTTGTAAAGCTTGCTGAAGTAATCTTTCATATTCTTTATTACTGATGATATAAGCACCAAATCTGGCTAAATGGGGATTCATCATTTGCGCGTCAAACAACATAAATTTCCTTTGGCGCAATCTTTCTACCAATTTAACCATCGCTACCTTAGAACCCTCAGGAATCTGGTAAAACATCGATTCACCAATAAAAAGACCACCAATCACAATCCCTAAAATTCCTCCTGCTAGTTGATCACCTTGCCAAGTTTCAAAACTATAAGCATAACCAGTCTGGTAAAGTAGCCAATAAATCTTTTGTAATTCTGGGGAAATCCAAGTGGTTTCACGGTTAGCACATCCAGCTACCACACCTAGAAAGTCCCGGTTAACTGCCACTGTGAACCTGTCTTGGTTAAGAACACGCTGCAATGACTTGGGGTAGCGAAAGTTCTCATTTAAGGGAATCAATGTTCGTTCTTTACTTCCATACCATCCTAAGTGATCACTCTCATCAGCCATGAGAAAATAACCTTGAGCATAACCTCGAATAATCGCAGCGATATCATATTCCATAGTTCAAAAAATCGTCACAAAAAGGCTCAGAAAAACGCAAATTACTGTAATCAGCCTTTTTTTGCATTTTTCTGAAAATTACCCTGGATAACAAAATCTATTTAAGATATACAAAGATGACTGAGCCAATTCCAGCTATTACCCTACCACCATCTGAAAATCCCCAGCTAGAAGGGGAATGGTTACAAAAACGACTTCTAGGTTGGTTAGATGCAGAATTTCTTCCCGAAGTAGTGAATCAAAATATTGCCCAGCGTGCAGCGCAAATCTTTGTGCGACAAAGGATGGAAGGAGAAAATGACTTGGGATCTCTGGTCATTGCTATTGTCACAGAGATGCAGTTGTTTGATTTTTCTAAAAGCTTCTATGGAGAGTTTGCGATCGCCAACGCCGTTAGCGATCTACTCTTAGAAAGTCTGGGAATTGATCGTTGTTGTGGTCAATAAATGATTTGGTCATTGGTCATTGGTCATTGGTCATTGGTCATTGGTCATTGGTCATTGATTGATAGTAAATGACTAAGGACTAATGACTATTGACCACTGACTACCAGCTAGATTTAACAACACCAGGTAAAAGACCTTCGTGCGCCCATTCGCGCAGTACGTTCCGAGATAGTCCAAAATCCCGGTATACTCCTCTAGGACGACCTGTTACCCAACAACGATTACGGCGGCGGCTTGGCGCACTGTTACGAGGTAGTTGTTGAATTTTACGGTGGATTTCCAGCTTATCTAGGGGAGATTCAGCACTTTTGAACTCGTCTAGCAGTGCTTCCCGCTTATCAGCATACTGTTCCACCAACCTGGCGCGTTTTTTTTCGCGCTCAATCATGCTCTTCTTTGCCATGAATTCCCTAATCTAATTAAAGACACCATTCCCCATCATACAATCTTCATTACAATTATAGGAAAATTGGCCAGGAAAAGTTCAAGAGTTCAAAATCAATAACTGATACAGCAAAATTCAGGCTGATTGATTGAGTGCTTATTTGACTTCAGTTACCCGCCAGCTTAATTTCAGGTTGACCCAGAAATTCCAAATAGTTGCCACTGCGATCGCTATAAAGTTAGCAATATAGCGATTAGGAACCAGAAAATTAAACACTATATTTAATACAAGTACATTTAACACTAACCCAGCCAAGCAAATCACATTAAACTTCACAAACCTCTTTAATCTGGGCTGCCAACCTTTCTGCTGCATGGATACATCGGCAAATGTCCAGGCATCATTCCAAAGGAAATTATTGAAAATAGCAATTTCCCCAGCGAAGATTTTACTACGTGTAAGAGGCCAAGCTAAGGTGGTTGGGTCACTAAGTAAATAGAGTATTACCATATCTACAAATACCCCACTTAATCCCACTGCACCAAAGCGCAAGAATCGCTGAACAGGGAAATTCACTTTTCTGCGAATTTTTCCTAATCGCCCTGTGGATACACGTAAGCGGATTAAGTGATGGATGTACTCTATATATTGCTTAGATGTGACTTTGCTTTCACCTTCTGTCCGTTCACGGAATACATAACCAGCTTCAGCAATTTCCCTGACGTTTCCTCGTCCAATCACTTCCAGAAGAATTTTATAGCCTACAGGATTAAGTGTCGCATTAGCGATCGCACTTCGTCGTACCATAAAATAACCACTCATGGGGTCAGAAACTCTTCCCAGTACCCCTGGCAAAATAATCAATCCCAACACTTGCGCCCCACGAGATAAAAAGCGCCTAACTACACTCCAACTACTAACACCACCACCATCTACGTGACGACTAGCTAAGGCTAAATCTGCCCCAGCTTCCATTTTCTGCAACAGTTGTGTCAGTACCTCTGGTGGATGCTGCAAATCTCCATCAATCACACCCAAAACACTTCCTGTAGCTGCTTGCCACCCACGAATCACCGCAGAAGACAGCCCTCGTTCATCTTCACGCCGCATTACCCGCAGCTGGGGATACTCTGGCATCAAAGATTGTGCTACTTCCCAAGTCAGGTCGGGGCTATCATCATCTACTACAATCAGTTCATAATTATCAGGTATAGCTTCATCTAGTAATCTGCTCAAAATACTGACTATATTCTGGATATTGTCACGCTCTTTATAAGTGGGAATAACTAGAGATAAAAGTAATGAATTATCTCCATTTCCCTCAGTAGCGGGATGTTCAGGAATCTTTAATGCCCCAGAGGGAACTGCCAACAGGGAGTTTGAGGAATGGAAATTCATAAAATTGAAATTTCGATATCTAAGTGTAAGTGTAAAATTTGACTAAAATTTATGAAAACACTTTTATATCCTACATACTTTTTTACTTTTTATACATTCTTTTCTATTTTCTTAGCAATTGTGCCATTTTGATGTTAAGTATTGGAAAAGTTTTTTGTTTAAGTATTTTCATTTAATTTACCGTAACTTTACATTTAAATACTGACTTTTATGCAACAATTACTGCTAAGTATTTATAGACAGGAACAACTTTCACTAAAGTTAACATTAAAAATCCACTTTTAATCCTAGAAAACATGAACAAAATTGATAAGCTTTTTCCTCCTCATGGGCTGGTTTTTTTAATAACTATCTTATTAATATTAGGCATTTTTTTTCGCTGCATTAATGTCGATAAAAAAGTTTACTGGCATGATGAAGCATACACATCATTAAGAATTTCTGGATATACTAAATCAGAATTAATCAACGAAGTTTTTAATAGCAAAGTCTTACCTATTGAAAGTATCAAAAAATTTCAACGCACAAATTCTGAAACTGGGTTAACAGATACAATTAAATCTTTAGCTATAGACGATGCTCAACATCCTCCACTTTATTACGGAATGCTAAGACTATGGATGCAAACTTTTGGGAATTCAATTACCAGTGCCAGAAGCCTGTCAATCATAATTAGTTTGTTAGCCCTACCTTGCATTTATTGGTTGTGTTTAGAATTATTTGCATCACCGATAACTGCGTGGATAAGCGTCGCTTTCATGACAGTATCACCCTTTCATGTTTTGTATGCTCAAGAAGCCAGACAGTTTTGTTTATTGACTTTAATCACATTATTAAGTAGTGCAGTTTTATTGCGAGCTATCAAGATTGGTAGTAAAAAGCTTTGGGGTTTTTATACCTTAACAGTAGCATTAGGATTGTACACATTTTTATTTTATGGACTGGTAGTAATTGGCCACGGTATTTATGTTTTGTGCCTAGAAAGATTCAAACTGACAAAACAATTTATATCTTATTTCGTCGCATCTGTTATTGGCTTTATATCTTTCATACCTTGGATTTTAATTATTATTAATAACTTATCTACAATTGATAATTCAACAGCTACTGCACAAATCAAACAGTCCTTACCAGTTTTAGTCTCTACCTGGATTAAGAATATTAGCTATTTATTTGGTGATTTTTGGATATACGAACAATTTATACCAGATTTGAACTTACCCATTTTGCGATTAGGCAGGTTTTTAGTACCATTATTTTCTATCTTAGCAATATATTCATTCATATTTATTTATCGTCAAACATTACCGCGAGTATGGTTATTTGTTTTTCTGTTGAGTGGTGTATCTGCCTTAGCTCTCATATTACCTGATGTGATAATTGGAGGTAAGTTAAGCGTTCGTCCTAGATATGTGATTCCATGTTATTTAGGGATTCAATTACCTGTTGCTTATTTGCTGGCAACTCAAATTATTTCCTCTAAACAAATAGTTCGTAAATTTTGGAAATCAGTATTAGCTGGTTTAATTTCCATTGGTATTTTATCCTGTGCAGTTAGTTCTCAAGCAGATGGATGGTGGCTTAAAGGTAGAAATACTCATTCACAAATAGCTCGCATTATCAATCAATCGCCAAAGCCACTTTTAATTAGCAGTACTTATTCCCTAAATATTGGTAACTTGATGTCTCTGAGTCATCTGCTAAATGAAAAAGTGCAAATACAACTGGTATTGAATTCCAATTCTGCTTTACCTGATATTCCTGATGGTTTTAGTGACCTATTTTTATATAGTCCCTCACCAGAATTTAAAACTGAACTAGAGAAAAAATACCAATTAGATTCTGTTTACAAAGATGGTAAACTCTTCCACCTAGAAAATAAAGTTTAGTAAAATTTAGACTCCTTTAGCTTAGTGGTACAGAAAATTATACTGTGACTTCTCGAAAGAGATAGACTTCTCTCTGTGGGGGGAGAATATCAGCAACCGCAGCAATTTTACCATTTTAGCACTTAATGTTCAGTCAGATTTGGCACAAATTGCCTACGACCATTCTCTGAATCCTTACATTAAAATATTAAATTAAAAAAATGAATGTGTTAACTTAAAAGTTATTATTCTTACTAATGACATAGTAATCAAGTCTTTCTAGTGATAGATATAAAAACCTATAAAAAGTAATTTAATTTCAATAGGAATAATAGTTGATTTTGGAAATATACGTAGAGTTGATATTGCCCATCCTGCAAGACTTAAAGCTTTTCAGATATCATCTATTATTCCTATATAAAGCATAAATATACCTGAGAAACTTTGCTGAACTAGCAAGGGAGAAAATACACTATGTCATACGCAAATCGGTTAAATGATGATATGATACCCACAGAAACAGCTATTGCGAGTCGAGTAACTGAATATCATGATCGTGTTCGCTGGGGTCCCATCATCTCCGGTGTTTTAGTTGGTTTAGCTGCACAACAAATCTTGAGTGCTTTTTTTGGCGCTCTTGGGGCAGGTAGGATAGCTAACTCATTAGTACCTAGATCGATTGCACCAGGTATCGCCAGTAATGTAGGGCTATGGTCAACTCTTGCTTTGCTAATTTCATTATTTCTGGGTGGTTGGGTAACAACCCGTGGTTGTGGGATCATGAATCGCAACACAGCATTCCTCAACGGTGCTATTCTTTGGGCAACTACATTAGCTCTTAGTTCATGGCTATCAGCAATTGGAGTCATGGGTACTTTTGGTGTTGTTGTTTCTAACGCTGGGGAATTTATAAATCAAGTACAACAGTCAGCTTCTCCCGTACCGCAAAACCTGTCTCAGTTAACTCCTGAACAAGCTCGTGAACTTGCTGCTGTAACTTCTAGAACTTTATGGTGGTATGTATTTGGTTCTTTATTAGGTTTAGCTATGGCGGTGATAGGTGCAGTTTCGGGCGCTCGTACACCTCGGACTAATAATTACAATCATTAACAAATCATCTAAAAAACTAGCAATTCTTAATTAATGTGTTTAGCACCTGGAAAGGGTGCTTTTTATTATTTCATGTTAAAGTTTATATCGTCCAATTAATTCTGCTTTCGCCACAACACCACCTTACATTATTTGTAAAAGCAATACTTGTTAATTCCATGGTTTTCGCATCCTGTTTTAATTGACTGCTATTACGAGCAAAACCACAACTAATCAGAGATAGTCCTAATAATTCAAAATAATTCAAATAGCATTGACTAAAAAAACTGCCTTTTAATCATAGATTACTGATTACTTCTACCACTTCAAAAATGCTTCTTCAACTCCTTTCTCTCTTCTAATTTTAGCATCTATTTCAAACCAAACAATTATTTGCTTGGTCGTTAATTCCTCAATAGAAACATCATATTCTTTAGCAATATGTTGTAAAATTCTCAAAGAAGAAATAGTCAGTCTCGTTAAAAACTTTTCAGGAGAAGATAACAAAGCCGCGTCAACTTGGGCTGATTCTTCTGAAGATAAAAATTGAGTTGATGATTGATTAGGGGCGATATCCATAAAAATTACTTTGCGACTTTGCAATTTTGTGTAAGACTTTCTTGAACCAAATAACCACAACGATGTTCACCATGAATCAACCAATGCGTCCGTTCCACAGTACAATCTGGTAAAATAGCCGCAAACATTTCCAATTCATGACCACAAACGCTGGGAAAAGATTCCGCAACATCAGAAATGGCGCAGGTATGTTCTACAAAAATGAATCTCTCTGCACCACTAGCATCTGATTCCACAGCGTGAAACTCCGCCATAAAACCTTCAGCCTTTCGCAATTCTATCAAAGTTGCGACTCTTTCCTGCAAAGAACCAGTACCTACTTTTTCCCGATATTCTTGGGCTTTACGTTCCCACTGTTTCCGTAAAATAGACTTTACTTGGTCACGTCCCACAGTTTCCGCTAAGGTGTCCAAGAGAGAAACCGCAAACTCACCATAACCATCATTTAAGCGGTTAGCACTTTTTTGCAAATGTGATCTTCCACCTCGACTCAAGTGATAAACGTGCTGCGGTCTGCCCATACTCGGTTGTTCTGATACCGAATATATAACTAGTTCATCCGTCTCCAAATCCTTTAAATGCCGGCGAATCGCTTGGGGACTGACATTAAAAGAGTTAGCTAACTCAACCGCGGTTGCTTGTGAGTGTTTCAATAGATACTCTAAAATATCCTGCTTCGTTGAGGTCTGCTGGGTAGTCGCCATCTTTTTTACTAGACGCTTCGCAAACGTCCCAAAATAAAAAACTTTTTTTCTGAAAATTTGACTTAAACAACATTGTTGTTGTTAATCTATCGTACAATGAAAATAGATTAAACAACAGCCGAGTTGTTTTAGTCGTTAAACCCATTCTAGCAGTCCTGTTAGGAATCGGTAACAGAAAACGGGAATTAGCTTTTTTGCAGCCCGTCGCCCGTCCTTTAAAGAGAACACAAGAGAACCGATGAGCGCATCCGTCACTACCTTAGTCAACCAACCTTACAAGTACGGCTTTGTTACCGATATTGAAGCCGATACTATCCCCCGTGGGTTAAGCGAAGATGTTGTCCGCCTGATTTCCGCCAAAAAGAATGAGCCGGAATTCATGTTGGAATATCGCCTCCGCGCTTACCACCAATGGCTGAAAATGACAGAACCAACTTGGTCTCATGTCGAATATCCGCCTATTAATTATCAGGATATTATTTATTATTCCGCGCCGAAACAAAAAAAAGCCAAACTCAACAGTTTAGATGAAGTTGATCCTACTTTACTGGAAACCTTCGCCAAATTAGGTATTCCTTTAAATGAACAAAAGCGATTAACTAATGTTGCTGTTGATGCGATTTTTGATAGTGTTTCTGTCGCCACTACATATAAAGAGAAACTTGCCAAAGATGGCGTAATTTTCTGTTCTTTTTCGGAAGCGCTGCAAGAACACCCAGAACTAATTAAAAAATATTTGGGTAGCGTTGTTCCCATTGCTGATAATTATTTTGCAGCTTTAAATGCGGCTGTATTTAGTGATGGTTCTTTCGTTTATATTCCCAAAGGATTAAAATGTCCCATGGAATTGTCTACATATTTCCGCATTAACTCCGGTGATACAGGACAATTTGAACGGACTTTAATTGTCGCCGAAGAAGGAAGTTATGTTTCTTATTTAGAAGGTTGTACAGCACCAATGTACGATAGCAACCAATTACACGCAGCAGTCGTCGAATTGGTAGCTTTAGATAACGCAGAAATTAAATATTCTACTGTGCAGAACTGGTACGCTGGCGATGTTAATGGGAAAGGTGGAATTTACAACTTTGTAACCAAACGTGGTTTGTGTCAAGGTGTCAATTCTAAGATTTCTTGGACTCAAGTAGAAACAGGTTCTGCTATTACTTGGAAGTATCCTAGTTGCGTTTTGATTGGTGATAATTCCGTCGGTGAATTTTACTCGGTTGCATTAACAAATAATATGCAGCAAGCTGATACTGGAAGTAAGATGATTCACGTTGGTAAAAATACTCGCAGTACAATTATTTCTAAAGGAATTTCTGCTGGTAAATCTAGCAATAGTTACCGGGGTTTGGTGAAGATTAATCCTACTGCTAAGGGTGCAAGAAATTATTCTCAATGTGATTCGATGTTGATTGGGGATAATGCTCAAGCTAATACTTTTCCTTATATTCAAGTTCAGAATAATACGGGTAAGGTTGAGCATGAAGCTTCTACTTCTAAAATTGGCGAAGATCAATTGTTCTTTTTTGCTCAACGCGGTATTTCTTCGGAAGATGCTATTTCGATGATGATTAGCGGTTTCTGTAAGGATGTTTTTAATCAGCTTCCTATGGAGTTTGCTGTTGAGGCTGATAAGTTGTTGAGTCTGAAGTTGGAAGGTAGTGTTGGTTGATCTGTTTTCGTTGAGGTTCTTTTTTGAATGAACCGCGAAGGGGCGAAGAGCGCGAAGAAAGAGTAAGAAGAGAGAAGAGAGGAAGAGAAGATGATTTTTGAGAATAGTGATTTGATTTTGTCGGTTAAGGATTTGACTGCTGATGTTGATGGAACTCCAATTTTGAAGGGGTTGAATTTGGAAGTTCGCGCTGGGGAGGTTCACGCGATTATGGGACCTAATGGTTCTGGGAAGAGTACGTTTTCTAAGGTTTTGGCGGGACACCCAGCTTATACTGTTACTGGTGGTGAGGTGGTTTTCCAAGGACAAAATCTTTTGGAAATGGAAGCAGCAGACAGGGCTAGAAATGGTGTGTTTTTAGCTTTCCAATATCCTCTGGAAATTCCCGGTGTGAGTAATTTGGATTTTTTACGAGTTGCTTATAATTCTCGTCAGAAAGCTAGAGGTTTGGAAGAGGTTGACGCTTTCGATTTTGATGATTTGGTTGAGGAAAAGTTGGATATTGTGAAGATGAATTCTTCTTTTCTTAACCGCAGTGTGAATGAGGGTTTTTCTGGTGGGGAAAAGAAGCGGAATGAAATTCTGCAAATGGCGATTCTAGAACCAAAGTTGGCGATTTTAGATGAAACTGATTCTGGTTTGGATATTGATGCTCTGAAAATTGTTGCTAATGGGGTTAATCAGTTAACTAATTCCGAAAATGCCACAATTATGATTACTCACTATCAGCGTCTTCTCGATTATATTGTCCCTGATTTTGTTCACGTTATGGCGCAGGGACAAATTATCAGAAGTGGTGGTAAGGAGTTGGCGCTTGAGTTAGAATCTCGCGGTTATGATTGGGTTCTAGAAGAAGCTTTGGGAGTGGGTGTGTAATGTCTATTCCAGTTTCTCTTACTTCTATTCCTGATTCTCTATTAGATAGAGATGCTTTTTTGAGTGGTTTATTAAGTCGGGTAACTACCACAAAATCAGATGGTTGGTTACAAGATTTGCGAGATGGTGCTGTTAATTGGGTGCGTCATTCTGTTATCCCCAATACCCGTGAGGAAGAATGGCGTTTTACTGATTTATCACCGTTGAAACAGGTAGATTTTAAGTTGGGGATGTTTCAGGAAACGTCTTTAGAATCTGATATTTTACCTGAAGTTTCGCAGCGGTTAGTTTTTGTAAATGGTGTTTATGCACCTAATTTATCTAAGACTGAAAATTTACCTTCTGGGTTAATTGTTGGTAATTTGGATGTTTTACCTGGTGAGGTTGTTCGGGAATATTTAGCGCAAGCTGATAGCTTGCGTGGCGTAGCCATAGGTGAGAAGGAAGTTTTTACTGCTCTGAATACTGCGGCTTTAAATGATGTTGCTGTGATATGGGTTAGTAAAAATGTGGTGGTTGAAAACCCAATTCATCTATTATTTGTTTCTGTGTCTGGTGAGTCTGCGACTATTTCCCAACCTCGCGTTTTAGTTGTAGCTGAAGGTAATTCTCAGGTGGGTTTGATTGAAGAATATACGAACCACAGAGACACAGAGAACACAGAGGAAGAGGTTTACTTCACCAATAGTGTTACGGAAATCTGGGTAAATGAAAATGCTCAGGTGAATCACAATAGAATTGTGCGGGAAGGTGAAGCGGCTTTTCATGTGGGGAAAACTGCTGTTACTCAGGCGCGATATAGTCGTTATAATTGTAATGCGGTGACGATTGGTGGAAAAATATCACGTCACAATTTGGAGATTTTGCAAACTGGTGAACAAACAGAAACGACGCTGAATGGTTTAACAGTTATTGCTGATAATCAATTGGCTGATACTCACAGTGCGCTATCTTTAAATCATCCTCATGGTGTGAGTAAACAGTTACATAAGTGCATTATAGGCGATCGCGCTCATGGTGTGTTTAATGGTAAGGTTTTTGTTCCTAAACTGGCGCAGTTAACTGACGCATCTCAATTAAACCGGAATTTGCTATTATCATCTAAGTCGAGAATTGACACCAAACCTCAATTAGAAATCACCGCTGATAACGTTAAATGCGCTCACGGTGCTACTGTCAGTCAATTGGAAGATGATCAAATATTCTACCTGCAAAGTCGCGGTATTGATGAAAATAATGCTCGCAAGTTATTAGTTAATGCTTTCGCAATGGAAATTATTAACTTTATTCCTGTTGCTTCTTTACGAGAAAGTTTGTTGAGAACTGTCACAAGTCTCACGAATAAGTAATTGTGGGTTTTCTGCTAGTTCGTAGTGAGCGATTTATCGCTCAAATTCATAATTTTTAGGACTAAAGTCCTAACTACGAACTTTTTACATTATAGATATTATTCTGAACTTCTTCTAAACAATGGTCATCACTTCTACCAAATCTCTAGCTGATAAAGTTCGTTCTGACTTCCCAATTTTACATCAGGAAGTTCACGGTAAACCCCTAGTTTATCTCGATAATGCGGCTACTTCTCAAAAGCCTTTAGCTGTATTAAATGCTTGGCGTGATTATTACGAACAATATAATTCTAATGTCCATCGTGGCGCACATTTTCTCAGCGGAAAAGCTACAGATGCTTATGAAGCCGCACGGGATAAAATTGCTAGATTTATTAATGCAAAATCACGCCAAGAAATTGTTTACACTCGCAATGCTAGTGAAGCAATTAACTTAGTAGCTTACAGTTGGGGAATGAGCAATTTACAGCCAGGAGATGAAATTATTCTCTCGGTAATGGAACACCATAGTAATATTGTTCCTTGGCAATTTGTCGCTCAAAAAACAGGTGCAATATTAAAGTTTGTCGAATTAACACCGGAAGAAACTTTTGATTTGGAACAGTTTAAACAACTGGTTTCTGAAAAAACAAAACTGGTGTCTATCGTTCATGTTTCTAATACATTGGGTTGTATTAACCCAGCCAAAGAAATCGCCGAAATTGCTCATAGATACGGTGCGAAATTCTTACTTGATGCTTGCCAAAGTGTCCCCCATATGCCTATTGATGTCCAAGAACTTGACTGTGATTGGTTGGTAGCTTCTGGGCATAAAATGTGCGCTCCCACTGGCATTGGTTTTTTGTATGGTAAGTTGGAATTACTAGAAGCAATGCCGCCATTTTTCGGTGGTGGTGAGATGATTGCAGAGGTATATTTAGACCATTCCACCTATGCGGAATTACCCCATAAATTTGAAGCGGGGACTCCGGCTATTGGGGAAGCGATCGCACTTGGTGCAGCGATAGATTATCTTACTAATATTGGTATGGATAAAATCCATGCTTATGAAGCCGAATTAACTGCTTATTTATTCGAGCAATTAGGGCAAATACCCCAAATTAGAATCTATGGACCAAAACCTAATGCTCAAGGGGAAGGTAGAGCCGCATTAGCAGCTTTTACAGCAGAAGGTGTTCACGCTAATGATTTAGCAACTTTGTTAGATCAAGAAGGTATAGCTATCCGTTCTGGACATCATTGTACTCAACCATTACACCGTTATTTAAGTTTAGCAGGTACTGCACGGGCGAGTTTATCTTTTTACAATACCCGCGAGGAAATTGATGTTTTCATCAAGGCTTTGAAGGAGACTTTGGAATTTTTTGCTAGTGTGTTTGGTGAGTAAATATCGGGTGGGTATTTCCCACCTTAAACACTCACTCAAACGATTGGGTAAATAATTATGCAAATTAGCTCTCGCTCCCTTCCTATTGCTAGTTCTACTCTGAGAACATTAATTACCGAATTAGGTTCAGAATGTCAAAATGTGACGGCTTTAATTTATCAGCTTCAGTCACCTCACCTCAGTGCTAGACAACAAGCTGAAATTTTGGCAGAGTTGCTAAGTGCTACAATTCATTTGAATGTTCATTGTGGAGATGATTTTCAGGAATTAATTGCTGAAGAAATGGAAAAGTTACCTGATGATGATGAACAATAAATTTAGAGTTAGTATTTCCTACCTTTTTTATGAAAGAATGTTTCTCACGCAGAGGCGCAGAGGCGCAAAGAGAATATCATAGAGATAGGTAAGATTTTAGGTATTTTATATGCTTCTGGAGTCAATTCCTGCTGAACAAAGAACTGTTTTATATAACGTTAGCTGGGATACCTTTGAAGCCTTGTTGAAAGATACAGGTGAGGATAGGGGTTCTCGGTTTGCTTATGACTGCGGTACTTTAGAAATTATGACTCCACTGTTTGAACACGAAAATCCGAAAATACAATTTGACAGATTGATATTTTCTTTAGCTGAAGAATTAGATATAGAAATCAGAAGTGCTGGTTCTACAACATTAAAACGTAAACTTTTTGCAAAGGGAATAGAACCAGATAGTTGCTATTATATCCAAAATGAAGCGGCTATCAGAGGTAGGGAAACTTTAAATTTAGAAATAGATCCTCCTCCTGATTTAGCAGTTGAAATTGATATTACTAGCAGTTCTGTGAATAAGTTTAATATTTATGCGGCTTTAGGTGTGGCTGAATTGTGGAGATATGACGGTGAAGTTTTGAATTTTTATCAATTGGTGGAAAATCAATATGTTGAATTTAAGTTTAGTCTGGCTTTTCCTCTAGTTTCTGTTGGGGATATAAATAGATTTATCCAGCAAAGTAAAACTATGGGTGAAATTGCTTTGTTGAAATCTTTTCGTGTTTGGATACGGGGTAAGATAGGGTAGTTTCCTTTTTGCTAAATATCGTATATAACCACGCTAATTAAGTTTTAACATTTTTATTTTTACTAACAAGTATCATCTAGTTACTTAAATAAAGGAGAGAAACAACGGACAACATTTTTGATGACTTGGCTGAATATAGGCAGCGTCTTAGTTTACCTCCTGCTGGTAGTGAGACAGATAAATCAACAATTGCTAAAATAGAAATAGATAGTCAAAGTTTTTTTGGCATCAATTCTGGTAGTAATCCTAATCCTCGGCAAATAACTTTCAAAGTTAACCCTATTTCTAAAACTCATGCAGAAGCTGATGCTTTTCAACAAGTAAAAAATTCAGGTATTACTGGTAAAAAAGCTCGTTTAATTGTAGATAGAGACCTTTGTGATGCTTGTGGTTTAAGAGGGGGCGTAAATTCTATGGCTTATCAATTAGGTATAGAACAATTAGAAATTATTACTCCCACTGGTACTAAAATAATTGAAGTTACACCCCCAAAAACAAGGAGGTAATAATGTTTGTCAATAAATTATATACAGACAATTGGACAGGAAACAAAAATGAAGAAACATTCATTGAAAATCCAAATTGGCAACAAATTAAAACAGCTATTTGTGAGTTAGATGGTAATACTAAAACTTTAGTCAGTTTAGAAGTAGACGACGAGAGTTATATGATGATTGGTGGGGGTAATGCTGGTAAATATATTGTTACTGCAACTTTAGATAATGAGGTTTTTTATTCTCTCTTGTATCCGGTTGATTATGAAATAGCTAAATCAGATGTTTCTGCTAAAAATAATAATTTATCTATTTTTTATCAAGCATTAATAAATGCAAATAACAATAATGTAAATTCTTCTAATGAGCAAAAATTAATTGTTGGTGGACAGGTGGGAAATTATTCTGATAAAATTTGTGTTAATTTACCTCAATGTTTAATAGCTGCAATCACTTTTGCTGAATCAGGTGAACTTGAACCTTTGTTTGTATGGGAAGAAGATGAATCTTTAGTTACTGCATAATTATCCAGCAAATTGAAGAAAAAGCTGATTTTTTGCTAGTGTGTACAGTGAGTAAATATCAATCCCCTGAATTATTAGCAGATTGTGAGGTGACACTCAATGAACCGGAGTAGGATTTAGAGCGATTCCAGGGCGTAGCGCTATCTCTTCGAGACGCTACCGCGAACGCGATCGCACACACCAACTTAACCAATTCTCCCCAACCTCCCAGACTAGCTTATAATTTCCAAGGGGCGCACGCTCTCCACAGGTAAGTCAAAGGGGGATAGATGACACTTAAGCGGTTGCTGTTAATTGGGCTGACACTGTTAGCAATGATGTTGTCGGGGTTGTCTTTATTTGCTAGTTGGCAAAAACCTCAGTTCCAAAGTCGTCTGGAACTGTATCAAACCAATATTGTGTTACAAGCCCAAGCATGGCAACCAGAAGATAGCAACGACGAGAATTTTCTAGCCATTCGGGAAGCCATACTGGGGGATAAACCCCTAGAAAGTGCTACTAAGCAATATCAACAAGCGCGTGAGTCTGTCCAAACTAATTTAGATAAAGCCAAAAACCAACTTACAAAACAGGTTCCTGAAGACATTGCTCCCGTTACTAAAATCTCACCAGCAGAACAACTGCAAAAGTCTCAGCAGCCTATTAAGCAACTGCAAAAATTGCAGGATGAGTTAGATTTAAGGCTGGGAATATTACAAGCAAAGCAAGGAAAACTGGATAGCGCCTTCAAAACTTGGAGTCAATTACAGCAACGCTCAGATATCAATCTAGAATCTGCGGAAACTGCCAATATATTAAGCGGATTGTGGAGCAATCCTCCTCGTTTACTCCCAAATGCCCAACAATTGATTCAAAAGAATTTAGAAGGTTGGTTTCGCTCTACTGCCCTGGTTCAATTGTATCAACTTCAGCAACGTCAAGACGCTTTATCAGCAATTCAATCTACACAACAAAAAACGGCAATCGCAGCCATATGGAAATTAGCGATAATTGCCACTATACCTAGCTTAACCGCTTTGATTGGTCTGATATTGCTGATTGTTTTGGTGATTCAGCGTATACTGAAGGGAAGAGAATCTATACTAGCTCAAAATGCCGATAAACCTTGGTCAACTCCTTGGGATGTAGAAACAATTTTACAGGTTTTTGTCCTAGGCTTTTTCTTAATGGGACAATTATTTATACCCGAATTGTTAACTCTTCTTCCGATTCCTCGTTCCACTGGTAATGCGCGAATTGAGGCTTTCTCTGTTTTGGTTAGTTACCTGCTAGTTGCTTCTGGTGCGTTGTCGGTGCTGTATTTTTCTATCAGACGCTATTTTCCCCTCGCAGAGGAATGGTTTCGCTTCCGTTTCCAAGGGAATTGGTTTTTATGGGGACTAGGTGGCTATTGCACAGCTTTACCTATTGTGGTGATAGTATCTTTAATTAATCAAAAATTGTGGCAAGGGCAAGGTGGTAGCAACCCTTTGTTGCAATTGGCGTTGGAAAGTAGAGATAGTATAGCATTGGGAATATTTTTCTTTACAGCTGCCATAGCTGCACCACTTTTTGAAGAACTTCTGTTTCGAGGCTTTTTATTGCCTTCCTTAACTCGTTATCTGCCTGTGTGGGGATCAATTTTAGTTAGTAGCTTGTTATTTGCTGCTGCTCACTTGAGTTTGTCGGAAATTCTACCGCTGACAGCATTAGGGATGGTATTAGGAGTAGTTTACACGCGATCGCGCAATCTTTTTGCCCCTATGCTTCTCCACAGCCTTTGGAATAGCGGAACATTACTCAGTTTATTTCTTTTAGGTAGTGGAAATTAATACCCTATCTTCACAAATGTAAAAATGCTTAATATTTGATATCAAGTCTGGCTAATTGCTTATCAAAAAAACTCTCCGCGTAAGAGCGTCCCCGTGTCTTGAGCGCGGTTCCCTAATGATAAGTCTTTAACCGGACATGATATGACTGGTTAGCAAGAATAAGCAGCAGCAATAAAAGCGCTCTTAATACTAGACATTCTCATAGAGAATACAACTCAGAAAATAAACTAGGACTTACGCATTTACAGAAAACATCAAATATAAACAGGACTTACGCAACTGGCACATTGGTAGGGTGCGTCAGATATCAACAATCTGTTTATTTGCAGGATTTATGCAGTAGTAAAGCACCCTACAACAGATTTTTAGTGTGACACTTGCGTAAGTCCTAAATCACACTGGTCTAATTGATTTAAGACTTAGCTTTATGGTTATATACATGGGAATCATTAACTGTTAAGGATTTCTCAAACGCAAAAAAATATGTGTGCATATGCACTGACTCAACCACAATAAAAGTGTATATTTATATTTGAAGTAAACTAAAAAAGTCCGGATCTACTAGCATTAGACTTGTAGAAAATAGTAGGGTGTCGTAGTTTTCATAGACAATTTAGGGTTAATTATCTTCAGGAGAAAATTTAAGCCTATAAATCTACAAATCTGCTGCATTTAAATTTGTCAGTAAATTGACCAAAAATAATTGAGAACCGTGATATTTTCAGGTGTCATCAGACTATCTCCTCATACTAAGTTGAGATAGTTAGTATTGTTTTATATCTCTGGGAAAGCCTATTAGCATAGGTACAAGTTGACCAATTATATCTACTACTCATGGATATCTTGGCTAAACCATTTTCTACTGTTACACCCAAATCTAAAATCTAACATTGGTATCAATTCCATATCCATAAGCTATTTTTGGAATTGTGACGTTTTGGCTTTGGCTAAATATATTTTCTTATGCTCATGAAAATGAGGAATTTAATCTTAGATAACACACGTCAATAAGTAGAACTTAATTATGGCGAATCTTAATCATTCTTACGCTACTAAACAACTTCTCGCTGGCTACGGTGGGATCATTCTTGGAGGATTTGGGATGCATAAATTTATTCTTGGTTATGCCCCAGAAGGTTTTATCATGCTAGTCATTTCAGTTGTTGGTGGTTCTCTCTCCTTTGGTTTTACATTGCTGATTATGCAATTTGTTGGTCTAATTGAAGGCATGATTTACTTAAACAAGAATCATGAAGAATTCGTTAATACTTATTTTGTGAATAGACAAGGGTGGTTCTAGAATTTTGAATCAAAAGCTATAGGAGTCAAATTAGATTCCTAGATGTATTCTCGATATATAGTGATCCGATTTGATTCATGAATTTTTCATGGAGGCAGGGAACAGGGAACAGGGAACAGGGAACAGGAAAGAAGGAACAGGGAACAGGGAACAGGAAAGAAGGAACAGGGAACAGGGAACAGGAAAGAAGGAACAGGGAACAGGGAACAGGGAACAGGGAACAGGAAAGAAGGAACAGGAAAGAAGGATTTTAGTATGTACGGAGTTCTGTATGGCTACGCCAAGGAAGCTATCAAAAATCAAATAGGAGTCCTATATTGGGGAAATTGCCTAATTTATAGACTATTAAATTATCAGCATTCCCAATCTAAAATCTAAAATCTAAAATCTAAAATCTAAAATTGGTAAAATATGCCAATCCTTAAACATAAACAGATTAAGTTGATAATTTTATTGCTAATCGGTATGGCTTATTTCAGCGTTATGTCTAATTTAGAAATTAACTATTTCTACAAAAACCTAATTTTCATGATGCCCATACAGGTGGTAACTGTAATCTATCTGACTTATCGGCGCTGGAGTCGTTAATGGTAGTTTACAATTTAAACATGATTGACATTTGGTCATAGTTACAGATTTCGCCTACCCTCGAAGTAGAGACACCTGTCGTCAGGGATAGAATTTTTATAGCGAATCGAAAAACTTGCCATGCAACTTCTCCCAGAAACCAAACTTGCCCCAGAATCTACCCCAAATACAGAAAAAATTATTTTAGATGTTGAGGGTATGAAATGTGCTGGGTGTGTGACAGCAGTAGAAAAACAGCTAAAACAACATCCAGGAATCAAAAACGTCTGCGTCAACCTAGCAACAGAAGTAGCTGTGGTGGAGGCAGATACTGGTGTGATAGATGCAGAGACACTGGCAAAGGGATTGACAGCAACGGGATTTCCTACTCAAACCCGCACAGCTAATAGCAAAACAGCAGGTGAAACATCTGCTAGACAAGACCCAGCCATCAGACAGCGCCAAGAAATGGTGAGGGCTACCGGACAGTTAGCGATCGCTGGGATGCTACTGCTATTATCAGGAATTGGACATTTTGGTAGTACCGTTTTACCCATATTCAATAACATCTGGTTCCACTGCGGACTAGCCACCCTATCGCTGTTAATTCCCGGCCGCCCGATTTTAATAGATGGTTGGCGTGGTTGGCGACGGGGTGCGCCCAACATGAATACCTTGGTCAGTTTGGGAACTCTGACAGCCTATATTGCTAGTTTGGTAGCGTTGTTGTTCCCCCAAATGGGTTGGGAATGCTTTTTTGATGAACCAGTGATGATGCTAGGCTTTATCCTCCTAGGCAGGACATTAGAACAACAAGCTAGAGGTCGTGCTGCCGCCGCATTTAGGCAATTACTAGCACTCCAGCCGCAGATAGCCAGATTGATTGCTAACCCAGAAGCAGAGAAATTAATAGTAGGGGCAAATATTGTCGAAATACCTGCGGAACAAGTGCGGATTGGTGAATGGTTGCAGGTGTTACCAGGAGATAAAATCCCCGTTGATGGTGAAGTTCGCTTTGGACAAACTACGGTGAATGAATCGATGCTGACTGGGGAAGCCGTACCAGTGATGAAGCAACCAGGAGATGCAGTTGCAGCGGGAACTCTCAATCAGTCGGGTGCGATCGCTATTCAAGCTACCCGTACAGGCAATGATACTACTTTGGCGCAAATTGTGGCTTTGGTAGAAGCAGCCCAAACACGGAAAGCGCCAGTCCAAAAATTAGCAGATACGGTTTCTGGTTATTTTACCTATGGGGTGTTAACAGCTTCTTTGGTAACTTTTCTGTTTTGGTATTTTTTCGGAACTCACATTTGGCCGGAAGTTACCGTTGCCAGTGGGATGGAAATGATGAGTCACTCGGCACAACACTCAGCCCCGAATACACATTACTCCTCACTGTTAATTAGTTTAAAATTAGCGATCTCTTTGATGGTAGTCGCTTGTCCCTGTGCTTTAGGACTAGCAACCCCCACAGCCATTCTCGTCGGTACAGGTTTGGGTGCAGAACGGGGTTTGTTAATCAAAGGTGGTGACGTTTTAGAAAGAGTCCACCAGCTAGATACTGTGGTTTTTGATAAAACAGGAACTCTAACTACAGGTCATCCAACTGTGACAGATTATTTGGTATTTGCAGAAAATGGAGCGGAAAATTCACCTCAGTCCCTTCTCCAACTAGCAGCCGCAGTAGAAAGCGGCACTTACCATCCCTTAGCTAAAGCAATTCACCAAGCAGCACAGCAACAAAAGTTATCAATTCCCCATGCTGTAGATTTTCATACTGAACCAGGATTAGGAGTGTCGGCTGTAGTCGAAGGCAAAAAAGTACTTTTAGGTAATTGGCATTGGTTGAATATCCACGGAATTGCCCTTAGTGAAACCGCACAACAGCAAGGGCAAAAATTGGCAGTAGCGGGTAAAACAGTGATTGGTATGGCAGTGAATGGCACTTTAGCTGGATTAATTGCTGTCAGTGATACCCTCAGACCAGATGCAAAAGCCACGGTAGACAAGTTGCGTCAAATGGGTTTACGGGTTATTCTCCTCAGCGGTGATAGATTAGAAGCAGCCAGTGCGATCGCAGCGCAACTAGGATTAGATACTAGTGATGTCATGGCAGGTATCCTCCCAGGGAAGAAAGCCGAAGCAATACAGACTCTTCAAACTGGGGAACATCAATCCGTTGTGGCCATGGTAGGAGACGGCATCAATGATGCTCCAGCTTTATCTCAAGCAGACGTAGGAATTGCTTTACACTCTGGCACAGATGTGGCTATGGAAACAGCAGAAATTATCCTGATGAGGGACTGTTTGAGCGACGTTGTCCAATCAATTCAACTGAGTCGTGCCACTTTCAACAAAATACGTCAAAATTTATTCTGGGCTTTTGCATATAATACAATTGGTATTCCCTTAGCAGCGGGTCTTTTGCTACCGAGTTTGGGTTTTGTTCTTAGTCCATCTAGCGCAGCAGCGCTCATGGCTTTTAGCTCAGTTAGTGTCGTCACTAATTCAGTTTTGTTACGTCGCTCTGCAAATTTATCTTAAAATTATCACTGGGAGGCAAAACCTGAATAGCTCCTATTTTGGATCATACCCCTGGAGTTATCAGCAGGAAAATAAATTTAATTTTGCCCGACTACTTATCTAAAGTCCTCCCAGAGACAATATACTCATATAAGCAAAAACAATATACTATTCCTGACTTTAGTCATGTGTAATTTCGATGTTAATTAGATTTACTATGAGATAAT
Source organism: Anabaena sp. PCC 7108 (assembly GCF_000332135.1). NCBI lineage: Bacteria > Bacillati > Cyanobacteriota > Cyanophyceae > Nostocales > Nostocaceae > Anabaena > Anabaena sp. PCC 7108. Next base: position 2,694,477 of record NZ_KB235896.1, on the reverse strand, counting down.
TTTCTCTAAAAATCATGGTAGAAAAAGATACTCATTCAATTCTTGCGTATCCCAGTTCCACAAATTTTAGTAACCATCTGTCAATGGCAGCAGAACCTAATGAAAACCATCTACTGATCCTAGAAGACGATCAAGGACGTAAGGAGTTTCCTCTTGAAAATTCCGTCTACTCTATCGGTAGAGATCGTAATTGCAATATCCGGTTGATATCTCAGTTTGTCTCTCGTCACCATGCTACATTAGTCCGATTTCCACGCAAGAATCTTAATAATAGCTATTATTACCGGATTATAGATGGCGATCCTAAAGGCAAGCCTAGTGCTAACGGCTTAGTGATTAACGGACGCAAAATACCAACCCATAACCTAAAAAATGAAGACGAAATTGTCTTTGGTCCCCAAGTACGTGCTATTTACTATGTCCTAAAAAAGACTCATAATGCCGGACAAACTGATGCTTGTGAGTATGATATTACATTAATAAACCCAGGCATGACTGAAGATATGGAGGACTGATAGCATTACAGGAATTGGCGTTGCTGAATAAGGGGATGATTGAGGCTGACGCGGGGACGCGGGGACGCGGTGATTATATATTGATGCAGATTCTCAAATCATCCCGCAATTATGCAACGCCCAGGAATTTAAGCTGCTAGTACCTAGTGTTACTAGCAACTTACATGATTATCCGGCAATACTTTCAATGAGATGCCAATGTCGGCTGTGTTCAATTGCTTGCTTGACAAAATCAAATATTTGTCGGCAATGATTATTCAATTGGAGTGGTAGTTCTTCATTTTTAATCACAATACTTAACCGGGTTTCCGTTTCCGTAGCAGTAGATTTGTCAATGAGTACTTCAATGGTCACTAATTTAGAAAAAGATACATTACCAGGAATTTCACGAGCCATAATGTAGTCTGCTGTATAGTATTGAACATCTAAGTCACAATCTTGCAGTAGATCTATAAGTAAGGCTTGAAGATGCTCAATGGGAACAGAAACAATAAATGAACAGGTATAGCGAGCCATAATAGCCCCACGCCTTGCAACACTCCGTCCATCCTATACTACTGAAGCAAATAAAAGGCAAGTTGTTATAAATTTATTCTCTGAAGGCGACTTTTTTCGTAAGCGATCGCACTACAGTTGAAGAAAAGATGCAGGGGGGGGATGTGGGGACAGATATTCCCCCCGCTTCTTCTGTTCAACTGCACAAGATATTAGCTATTATTCCTCTGGTACATCAACCAAAATATTACCTTCTTCCACACGCAGAGGATATACAGGTAAGCTTTTGGCTTCAGAAACCATTGATAGCAACTTACCCACTCCAGGTGGCCAGGGACACCAGGTTTGTACTTCACCACTACTCAAGTCAAAAGCACTACGATGGAAAGAGCAAACTATCGCCCCATTTTCGATTTTCCCGGATTTCAAGGGTAGTTTTAAGTGAGGGCAGTTATTTTCTACAGCATAAAGCTGATTTTCGTAGTTTAACAGCAAGATTTTTCGCTGACCCACTTTGACAACTTCTCTCGCACCAGGAGCGAGTTTATTAGCTGCTAGAACGCTAATCCAGGCCATACAGTTCTCCTTTGTTTACATATCTGTTCTCAGTTTCCCGCAATTCTGCACGGTGCGATAAAAATTAATAAGTTATATCATGTCCGACTAATCACTTATCAAAAAAATCTCCGCGTCAGTCTAAATGATAAGTAGGGTTTGCTGTTCGCGTAGCGTGGCGTAAGCCATAAAAGTTATCTGTGTTCGCGCAGCGTGACGTAAGTCATGGGCTAGGAGTCAGAATACATCCGTCAGGAGTCAGGAGGAAGAATTAGAAGAAGAGAAGAATCGTCTTGAATCTGGTCAAGTGATAGGCAAATGAACAGTTTCAACGCTTATTCCTTGCACCTGATTCACCTTTTTAACCTTCAAACTCTTGATATATCTAAGTTTTAGCTTTATTAAGCAAGCCCTAAGTATTCAACCGGACATGATACAGCTGTTTCCACTCTTATGAAGTACATCTTAGCCCCCTCATCGCTTGCGGGGAGGGGTTTATTGATACTATAAGTTACACGCTTCTCAACCAATTTTCCCTACTTCTCAACCAGGCAAGTTAACTAAATACAAGCATTTAGGCAAAGCTGGAAGTCCTGCTCACATTGATGCGGTTCTCTCGGTTGCGCGAAGGACTCAGGTTGATTACTTACAATCATGTATTGATTCTCTCCGACAAAACTGGGCTGACTTATACAACAGTCTCAGAGAGAAAAAGTAAGTCTCTCAACTTTTCATGGTTCTCGCAATAGTTACGCGAACTATTTTCTCTTGATCCTACCCCCTCTTTTTCCTTAACCGAACAGTATTACTATGGGGTCTTGTCAGATTTTGGTGATCTTGGTTGGGGGAAGGCAGAAGAAAGAAAGGAAGGAAGGAAGAAGTAGTAAATTCAAGCTTTAAGTTGGCAGTTCGTTATACCTAAATCATGTTTCAATCTTCAAAAAATATTTAAAATTTATAGATAAAATTTTAAAGGGAATGCAGTTAGAAGTTCGGCTGTTGTTTTGAAAATTACATAATTAGCGATTAGCACTGTTTACCATAGCCAAAAAGAAAACATGAATAGAAATAAAGCTTAGTAAATTGTTCTTAGTTAATTAGAGATTATGGTTAGACAAAATACACCTACAAAAAGTAATAAAAAATCTTTGCCTAAATCGCCAACTGGCATTCAAGGCTTAGACGAAATTACTGGTGGTGGACTACCTCAAGGTCGTCCCACATTAGTTTGTGGTGCTGCTGGCTGCGGTAAAACCTTAATGGGAATAGAATTTTTACTCCGTGGTATAACCGAGTATGCAGAACCAGGAGTATTCATTTGTTTTGAAGAAAACCCCGAAGAACTCATACAAAATGTTACCTCTTTGGGGTGGGATTTAGAAGAGTTAATTGTTAACAAACAATTAGCTATTGACCACATCCAGATCGACCCCCAAGAAATTATCGAAGCAGGTAGCTATGATTTAGAAGGTTTATTTCTTCGCATCGGTCTAATGGTAGATGAAATCAAAGCCAAACGAATAGTATTAGATACTATCGAAACCTTATTTGTCGGTTTAAGCAACGCGGCTGTTATCCGTACTGAATTACGTCGTTTATTTAACTGGCTCAAACAAAAAGGCTTAACTGCGATTATCACTGGAGAACAGGGGGACAAGACCCTAACACGCCAAGGTTTAGAAGAATATGTTTCTGACTGCGTAATTAAATTAGACCAACGAATTTATGAAGAACTAGCTACACGACGACTACAAATTATTAAATATCGAGGTTCACGACATGGTTCTAACGAATATCCCTTCTTAATCACTGATGATGGCATTTCTGTCTTACCTATTACCTCCGTTGGCTTAGAACATCAGGTAACAACAGAACGTATTTCCTCTGGTATCCCGCGTTTAGATACCATGCTGGGGGGCAAAGGATTCTTCCGGGGTAGCAGCATTTTAGTTACAGGTACAGCAGGAACTGGTAAAAGCACTATAGCTTGCTATTTTGCTGTGGAAACCTGTCGTCAAAGAGAAAGGTGTCTGTACATAGCTTTAGAAGAAGCACCCCAACAAATTATGAGAAATATGCGCTCAATTGGCTTAGATTTAGAGCCTTATGTACAACAGGGGTTACTCAATTTTCAGGCATTTCGTCCTACTGCCAATGGGTTAGAAATGCACCTAGTGAATTTACACCACTGGATACAGAAATTTAAACCTTCTACCGTGGTAATAGATCCCATGAGTAACATGATATTAAGCGGTACACTCAATCAAACTAAGATGTTTTTTATGCGTTTGATTGATTTTCTCAAATCGCAACAAATAACAGTTTTACTAACTAACCTGAATCCAGGTAATGGCCAAATTTATCAGACAGAAATAGGAGTTTCCTCCCTCATGGATACTTGGATTGACCTACGCACTTTAGAAACCAACGGAGAACGTAACCGACTCTTGTATCTTCTCAAATCTCGCGGTATGGAACACTCTAACCAAGTACGAGAATTTTTAATAACTAAACAAGGTGTGGAACTGCTAGATGTATCTTTAGGGCAAGGAAATGTTTTAACTGGTAGTGCTAGAATTATTCAAGAAGCACAAGAACAATTAGCAGCCAATCAACGCCAACGATTATTAGAGCAAACAAGACGAGAATTAGAATACAAAGAAAAGTTAGTTTCCACGCAGATTTCTGCATTACAGGCAGAATTAGCAGCAGAACAGGAAGAATTTCGCATTCTTATAGAACAAGACACTATTAATAGTCAGAATTTAAGGCAATATAGCCAAAAACTAGCTCAATTAAGAAAAGCCGATTAGCTCGTTTTTTCCCTTTTGTTACAGAAAAAATTTGACTCTATTCTGGGGCTAATTAACATTAGCTAATAAATACTCACATTTGCTCAAAAATTCCTACTTCCTCCCGACTCCTATCCCCTAACGGAAATACTTTCTCAGCAAAACCTAAATTATTTAATTTTAAGAGCGAAGATGAGTATGAGATTCTTCCTCCACTGTCATCATAAAAAATCTCAGGAAATTCTTTTATGCAAGAACACAATACAGTAAACGAATCAAGGATATGGAAGTTACGGCTATATGTAGCTGGACAAACACCAAAATCTGTGGCTGCATTTGCCAATTTAACAAAAATATGTGAGCAAAATCTTTATGGTAAATATCAAATTGAAGTGGTGGATCTACTGCAACATCCTCATCTAGCACGAGAATATAACATATTTGCTATTCCCACTTTAATCCGTCAGCTACCGGTTCCTCTCAAGCAAATTATTGGTGATTTATCTGACAAAGAAAAAGTATTAGTCGGTTTAGAAATCAAGCCAGTTATAAATTAGTAATTATTTAGTAATTATGGCTGACACTACAGGGCTAGATTAGAAACCACACCCGATTTTTATATGATATTCATCATTTGGGGGGAATAAGTTATGAATACTCAAAATGAACAAGAAGATATAAAAGATTTAAGTGCTGACTTTAAACAACTAATTACAAAAGCAGAAAACCCAATTTTTTGTTTACGACTTTATGTGGCAGGTGCTAATTATAATTCTCTGAGGGCTTTACAAAATATCAAACAGATATGTGAAGAACATTTACCTGGTCAGTATCAGTTGGAAGTAATTGACATTTATCAACAACCTGGCTTAGTTTTGGTAGAAAATGTATTCGCTGTACCCACATTAGTGAAAGAATTACCTCTACCAGTAAAAAAAATAATTGGTGATTTATCGAATACTGTCAATGTGCTTGTAGGTTTAAATATTGCACCCGATAACAGGGAATAGGTTTGAAAATCTTTTGATATATCACTTTGTTATCATCTTATACCTTTTGTCGCCTCAATTTCCTGCATATCAGATGAAAAGGAAAATTAAAAAATGAATTTAGATAATTATGCAAACGAAGAATTATTACAAGAAATTCAAGTCCTGCAAACAAGGTTAAAAACAGCTGAAGATACATTAGAAGCAATACATCAAGGTGGAGTTGACGCTTTTGTGATTGCTACTCCAGAAGGTGAGAAAGTATTTACGCTCCAAAGTGGAGATTACACTTATCGTTTGCTAATTGAGCAGATGTCTGAAGGAGCAGTTATTGTCACATCAGAGGGAGGAATTTTATATGCTAATCAAGCATTTGCTAATTTAGTTCAGATTTCTTTAGCAAAGATTATCGGTTCTAAATTTCAAGAATTTATTTTAGAGCAAGATGTTGATAAACTTCAAGCTTTGATGAAAATAAAAAAGCAAGATTTGGTAGCAGCAGGTGAATTCTCGCTCATCAATATTAATCAACAAGAAATATCTGTTTACATTAATGCCAATAGCTTGAATATTAATAGTTATGAGATTACTTGCTTGATTGTGACTGATTTAACTGAAAAACACCAAAATGAACAAATTATAGCTTCAGAGAGATTTGCTAGATCAATTTTAGAACAAGTGGGTGAATCTATAGTAGTTTGTGACGAAACTGGGAAGATTATTCGTGCTAGTCAAGTTTTTAATACTTTATGTGGAACAAATCCTCTTTGGCAAAATTTTGATAATTTAATATCCTTATTTTTCTCTCATTTAGATCCAAATATTATAACTAACATTATCCAATCACTGCCAAATTATGTTCCAGATATAATGGTCGAACATCGCTTTTATATCAGTACAGTTTTACAGGGTCAGATTTATAATGGAGTAGAAGTTTATTTTCAACGTCCTGACGGTCAGCAATTTGATTTATTTCTCAATGCTCGTCCTTGAGTAAACTCAATTGGAGAAATTATTGGCGCAATTGTCAACCTTACAGATATTACAGAACGCAAACGCCAAGAAGCAGAAATACACCAGGCCAAGTTGGAATTAGAAATACGAGTTGCACAACGCACTGCTGAACTAACTGAACTCAATAAACATCTACTGATTAGCTTAGATGAGATAGAGAAAAAGCAACAAAAGCTTTTGGAACAATCTCAACTTTTGGATTTGGCTCATGATACAATCTTGACCAAAGATATCAATTCCTCAGTTATTACCTTTTGGAATAAAGGAGGAGAGAAGATGTATGGTTGGACAAAAGCCGAAGCTATAGGAAAAGTATCTCACAAACTTTTTAAAACCCACTTTCCGCAGCCATTATCTGAAATTAAAGCTCAAGTTCTAAAATCAGGATATTGGGAAGGAGAGTTAATTCATAGTGATAAAAATGGCACTTCTGTAACGGTTTCCAGTCGTTGGGTACTACAAAAAGACGAGTCTGGTAAACCTGTTAAAATCCTAGAAATGAATAATGATATTACCCAACAAAAGCAAAAAGAAACAGACTTAAAGAACAGTGAAATCAAGTTTCGCTCACTCACGGAATGTTTACCTATAGGTGTATTTTTGACTGATAAAGAGGGAAAAATTATTTATGTTAATCCTTATTATCAAAATTTTTCTGGACTAACTATAGCAGAAATGACAGGACAAAATTGGTTAGATTTTATCCATGCTGATGACCGAGAGAAGATATTAAAAGAATGGTTGATGATTTTAAATAATTCACCGACAGATTTTTGTGAATTAGATTTTTGTCATGAAGTGAGATATTTTCATCAAGATAATCAAATCCATTATGCACGAATTCATTTAGCCCCAATGTTTATAGAACAGGAGAAAATGAGTGGTTATATCGGAATTGTCGAAGATATAACCGAAATTCGTGCAGTCGAGCAAATGAAAAAAGATTTTATCTCTATTGCTAGTCATGAATTGCGTACTCCATTAACAGCAATAAATGGTGCTTTAGGATTATTAGCAGGTAAAGTTTATGATAACAATCCTGATAAGCGTAGCCAAATGATTAATATTGCTGCTGCTCAAACAGCGCGTTTAGTTAGGTTAGTGAATGATATTCTAGCGTTACAGAAATTGGAGTCTGGTAATACAATTCTTGTAAAACAAAGCTGTGATGCAGCTGAATTAATTATAGATTCTGTCAATCTAATGCAACCAGAAGCAGAAAAAAATCACATAAATTTCAATATAAATCCTGTCTCAATCAAAATTTGGGTTAATCCTGACGCTATTATTCAAACTTTAACAAATCTGTTGAGTAATGCCATCAAGTTTTCTGCACCTTATACTACTATTACTGTTAGTAATATCTTGGTTGATAGCCAGGAAAATCAAGCACAAATATTTGCTCATTTAACTAATAATTCTTTACTCAATGTTCTATGTCCACCCTATGTAATGTTTCAGGTACAAGACCAAGGAGAAGGAATTCCAGCAGATAAATTAGAAACTATTTTTGGTTGGTTTCAGCAAGTTGATTCTAGCGATTCCAGAGCAAAAGGTGGTACAGGTTTGGGTTTGTCAATTTGTCGGAATATTATTCAACAACATGAAGGGCAGATTTGGGCAGAGAGCAAATTAGGCCAAGGTAGTACATTTTTCTTTACATTACCACTTCGAGAAAATCATAATGAGGATACTTGAGAAGTTATGTCTACAAAACGGGTGCTGGTTATTGATGATGAAAAGGCAATTCAAGCTGTAATTCAGGGGTGCTTAGAAGATATTGCCGGATGGAAAGTTTTATTAGCTAGTTCAGGTGAAGAAGGATTGCTTTTAGCTGAAGTTGAAAAACCAGATGGTATCTTATTAGATGTTTCCATGCCACACATGAGTGGCGTTGAGGTACTAAAAAAATTGCAAGCAAATCCTCTTACTCAAGATATTCCGGTCGCATTTCTGACTGCGAAAGTGCAGCCTGAAGACAAAAAGCAACTTTCTCAATTACGGGTTGTAGGTTTGTTAACTAAACCCTTTAACCCTATGAATCTTATTAATTTATTAGCTGACTTATTCGGTTGGTAAATTTGACTAAAAATTAATAATTTGTCTTAAAATGACTCCTGAATTCTTACCTTACAATTAACATTTTTGTAGTCGTTGCCAAATTCTTATAGCTATTTCGTTCTTATTCATGGATTTACTAAAATAATCATCTGCACCTGCGGCATAAGCTTGAGAAATTATCTCAGGTTTACTATTAGTTGAGATAAATATCACTGGTAGATTATGCCATTGAGGGTCTGTTCGTACAACTCGGCACAAATCTATGCCACTAAATCCAGGCATTTGTTGATTTAAAATTACTAAATTTGGCTGATTGCGATTTAATAATTGCAGAAAATTTTGAGTATCAGTACAGATGAATACTTCAATTTTATAGCTGGTTAATAGATTAGACAGTTGGTGAAAAAATTTGTGGTTATTATCTAAAATTAAAACCCGATATTTGTGATTTTGGAATAGTGGTTGAATTAGAGTATTTACAGCTTGTAATACTGTTGATATAGGTAAGTTTTTATTCACAAAGAAACATCCACCCCAACGAGTAAAATCTACTCTATCTGTGAGAGTATCTTTGGCTGTAAAAGCAACTACGGGAATTTTTGGTGTATGAGTTGATAATTCTTGCATGAGAGTTCGACCATCTTCACCCCTACCAGAAATGTTTAAATCTAATAAAATTAGATCAGGTGGGGTTTGAGTAATCATTTTCCGGGCTACGTTTATATCTGTGGCAATTTCGACCCGCCATTTCCATGTATTCATGTTAGCCTGTCTAGTGGTACTCATTACCTGAATCCGAATTTGCTCCGCCAACATCAGATCCTCGTCTACAATTAACAATAATGGTGAATAGGCTATAAATTCAGTATTCGCTTGTGTTTTTGGTTCTAGAACAGTTGAAACTTTGCTAACTGCTTGTTGTATAGCTTTGCTGAGTGCGATCGCTTGCTGGATGTCATCAGGATTCAAAACTTGCTGTTGCAATAATGTATCTAATTGTTTTGCTTGTTCGGATATGTTGATAAAACCCAAACTTCCCAAAGTTCCAGCTAATTTATGAGCCATTTGTTCAGCTTGATTTTGTAGTCCTATATCTGGTTGTGCTGTTGATAAAGTAGTTGTAATTTGTGATAATTTATTTGTTTCCTCTACGTAATGATTTTGAAATTTAGCCCATACTCTTGATGTAATGATTTGGGCGTTCTCTTGAGTATTTGTTTGTACACTCGCAGTATTTAACTGGGTAGAAGGTGAGAATTGATCAGAATCACTGAGAGTTTTTAAGCGATATCCCAGACCATATACAGTTTCAATTGGATCTTCTGCTCCCACTGCTTTTAATTTTTGGCGCAAACTCTTAATATGGGTGCTTACAGTCCCTTCACCGGGAATTTCGGCAAAATCCCAAAGTCTATCTAAAATGGCTTGACGGCTAAATATTCGTTTGGGGTTAAGTAGAAATAATTCTAATAAACAGTATTCTTTGGGTGTCAGATGTATAGATTGATTACCAGAATATACTCTTCCACTAGCTGAATCAAAGTGAATACCGTCCCAATTTATTTCCTGGGGAATAAAAGATTTACTGCGGCGTAGTAAAGCATGAATTCTTGCTAGTAATTCTTCTAAATCAAAAGGTTTAGTAACGTAATCATCTGCTCCTGCTTCTAGTCCAATAATTCTTTCTGTAACTTGATTTTTAACAGTAATTAGCAAAATAGGAGTCTGACAGCCTTGATGTCGCCATTGTTTACATATACTAATGCCGTCTAATTTAGGCAGGAGAATATCTAATATTATTAAGTCATACTCACACTGTTCTTGCAATTCTAACGCCATTTCTCCATCAGTAGCTAAACTAACTTGGTATTCATGAGCAGTGAGAAAGTTAGCTATTGTTTCACGGGTGATGCTGTCATCTTCTACTAATAATATTTTCATAACTTTTGTGGTTATATGGGTTATTTTTGAGAAAATTTAGGAGAAATGTGTATTCTCTGTTCAATAGCAAAACGATTAATGTTTAAGAAGATGAATAAGTCTATATTAGACAATATTCTTTGGTCTGTTTTATTGGATTTGGGTTGATATTTTATCTAAGTAAACAGGAAGTGCATTGATTAAGGATTAATCAACTAAAAACTTGGCTTTTAGGTTCAAAAATAGAGATTCTATAGCGAATTATGAAAATTTTGCTATTTATCAGTGTTAGGGACTTCCAAATAAAAAAATATTCAATTAATTCTTGTGGGGTAGGACGAAAAGCCTGCCCTTAAACCCGGACGGGCTAGAAGCCCATCCCACAAGATTGGATAATTTATTTCCTGGAAGTCCCTTATCTAAAATTCAGTAACTAAAATATCTGTCTATACGGAGAATAGTAAAAAGGTTAAGTTTTTTATCATTTTTGCAATCTTCATAAAATCTTTAATTTTTCTTTTCATATTCAAGAGAATAGAATACTTTGTTGTCTTTTTTAAATCGGTACTTGAAGTTGACACAAAATTATCAACAGAGGATATACAAATGAACAAAAAACGTATTTTAGTCATAGAAGATGAATATGACATTAGTTTTATAATTTCAACTTGCCTAGAAGAATTTGGAACTTGGGAAACATTAACTACTCAGAGTCCCCATGAAGGTATAACTTTAGCTCAAACTGAAAAACCAGATGCCATAATTTTAGATGTAATGATGCCGGATATGGATGGTTTAACTTTATTTAATTATTTAAAAAGTGAACCCAATACTCAAGAAATTCCAGTAATTTTGATGACTGCTAAAGTACAAAATTCCGACTTAAAACTTTTTCATAACTTAGGGGTGAAAGGGGTAATTAGCAAACCATTTGATCCTTTGAAATTGGTGGAACAAATAACAGAGCTTCTGCAATGGAAATAATGCTCTAAGCAGGAAACAGGAAACGGAGTTGAAAGTCTTTTATGGTATGGACTTCCCGGACAATTTTGTACCTGATTCAACTGCATACTGCTCTATGTATAGCCTTAATGCTGAAAAGATAATCGAGAAGGAAAAAATTATCATCTTCAAAAAATCTTTAAAACTTTTGTTTACAGTTAAAATATCTGAGGTTAAAAAGTCAATGGAAAGTCAGTTACAATCTTGTGTTCTTAATAAAGATGTTAAGAAAAGAATTTTAGTGATTGATGATAACGCTGATACCTTAATCTTGATACGGTGTGTTTTAGAAGATATATGTCAATGGGATGTAGTCATGCTTCAAAAGTAGAAGTATTAGAGGAGAAGCTGATAACAAACGCTGATGGTAAGACTGATACTTGTCGTGCTAGTGATATGTTGAGTCAATTTGCAGAGAACATTACTGATGCAGTATTTTGGATGTCAGATATCACGAATAATCAACTCATTTACGTTAGTCCTACTTATGAACGCATTTGGGGACGCTCCTGTTCTCTGTTATATGCCAATTTTTATGATTGGCTAGAAGCAATTCATACAGAAGACCGTGAGCAGGTGCGAACTATCTTCTGTGAGCAAGCGCATATAGGTGGTTATGACCAAGAGTATCGAATTATTCATCCCGATGGCGAGATGCGGTGGATACGAGATCGGAAATTTCCAATTAAAGACCAATCTGGAGAACTTTATCGAGTATTAGGTATAGCTGAAGACATTACTGACCGCAAGCAAGCGGAAGTGGAAAAACAACTTTTGCGGCAACGAGAACAAGTTGCAAGGGCAGAAGCAGAGAGAGTTAACCGCCTCAGAGATGATTTTCTCGCCATTATTTCTCACGAGCTTCGTACTCCACTTAGTCCGATTTTGGGGTGGACTAAACTGCTGATGAGCGGAAAGTTAAATGCAAAACAGACAACAGAAGCATTAAAAATTATTGAGCGCAATACACAAGCTCAAGTGAAATTGATTGAAGATTTGCTAGATTTCTCCCGCATTCTCCACAGGAAAATTAGGCTGAATATTTGTCCAGTAAATTTGAGTTCTGTCATCTCTACTGCTATAGAAAAAGTCAGCCAGTCTGCTGCAATGAAGTCAATTCAGCTAATTACTGATATTGACCCCAATGTAGGGCAAGTTAGCGGTGATTCAACTCGTTTACAGCAGCTAATTTACCATCTCTTGTCCAATGCTATTAAGTTTACGCCGGATAGAGGGAGAGTGATAGTTAAACTGTCAAAAGTCATAGAAACTGAACAACCATCAACAGAGCAGAATTCAATTTCTTCTACCCATTATCCTGCTTATGCTCAAATCACAGTTAGCGATACAGGTAAAGGTATTAGTCCAGAATTTTTGCCACGAATATTTGAATATTTTAGACAAGAGGATAGCACGATTACCAGAAAATTTAACGGGTTAGGGTTGGGACTGGCAATTGTTCGTAACTTAGTTGAATTACACAACGGCACTGTTCAAGCAGAAAGTTCTGGTCTTGGCCACGGTGCAACCTTTACTGTCAGACTACCGCTATTGGCTGCTGATGGCAACTTTGCTGACACTTGCCAGAGCAAGCCGACTAATGTATCTTTTAACTTGAGTGGCATTAAAATATTGGTTGTAGATGATGATACTGATTCACTAGACTTGCTTGCCTTTGTACTGAAACAGTGCGGAGCAGAAGTTACAGCAGTATCCGATGGGTTAAGCGGACTGCAAGCAATACCACAGTTAAAACCCAATGTTTTGATTAGTGATATTGGGATGCCACAGATGGATGGCTATGAACTGGTCAGAGAAATTAGAACCTGGCCACCTGAACAAGGGGGACAAATTCCAGCGATCGCCTTGAGTGCATATACTGAAGAATTTGAGCAACAACAGGCTTTGGTGGCGGGGTTTCAAATGCATATATCCAAACCAGTAGAACCAGAGGCTTTAACAACTGCTGTTGGGCAAGTGTTAGGGATAGCAACAGAGACATGAACTATTTGCACAATAAACCCAGTGCGGCTAATAATCCTCCATCTGGTGCTTTTTCTTGTCACGCTTGCCATAACTGTGCCTGCTGAATACATCTACTAGCGGCTGCGTACCAGGGTTTAAGTAGGTCACCTAGAAAACAATGTTCCAAAGTGAGATTTGCACGTACCTCGGCGGATGCCCTAGAACCGTAAAAATTTTCAATTCAGTCCAAATCAATTCGAGACTATTATCATGGGCAACGGTATGGACTGGGGTGTAGAAAAAAGTATAGAATTAAAACAAAGTTACTATTATAAGCAAAGATTATGAAAAAGCCCAAAAGCCTGATTTTTGCGTTGGCTGAATGATAAGTTGAAGAAAAAAGCAGCTTTATCTGTTGTCCGCCAGCACGATATCGCAACCCTTCCGCCCATGTAGTCAACGAAAACTGGACTTCAGACGACTGATATCAAAAGCGGTACTCTTACCTTCCGTAAGTCTACCACTAAAGGGAAGTTGAAAACTCGCGTGGTTGATATCCAAAATGGTTTGGCAGAATTTTTAGACGCATACACCCCTAAGCCTGGTCCTATGTTCCCCGGTAAGCGTGGTGTGACTGAAAGGTTAACGCGATATGGCGCTGATAAGATTCTCCGCGAAGCTGCTAAACGAGTTGGACTGGAAGGAGTTTCAACTCATTCTTTTAGGAGGACTGCATTAAATCAAATGTCTAGTGCGGGCATACCTCTGCGGCATATTCAAGAAATTAGTGGACATAATGATTTGGGGACTTTACAACGATATTTGGAGGTATCCCCGGAGCAGCGACGCAAGGCAGTTTCTGTTATTGGTTTTTAAATTAGATTTATTTTATTGTTAGAACAGGTACAGGCGAAAATGTGATATTGCAGCGTGAGCCATAATTGTTAGCATTTTTGGATGGCTATTAATTAACTGGAAAATACATCATGAATATTCAAGTTAAACCAGAAACTCAGGAATTGATACAGGCTTATATTGCTACAGGTCACTACACTAATGCTGATGAAGTGATAACTAAAGCACTTAAATTATTATCGGAGTGGGAGAAGGGATATCAGGAATGGGAACAGGAAACACGCGAAAAGCTGGCTGTAGGTCTTGCCCAAGTTGAACAAGGTGAGGTGATTGATGGTGATGTTGTTATGGCCAGATTACATGAAAAAATTAGACAGGCGCGTGAGAATCAAAAATAATGGAATATGTTTTATCTGTAGAGGCAACTAAGGATTTAGAAGATATTTTAGATTATTTTCTCCAACGTAATATTGATGCGGGGGAAAGGTTTGTTCAGGACTTTAATAATAAGTGTCGCAATATAGCGAGGTTTCCTAAAATCGGGCGTAGTTATCGCAATAGTTACGCGAACTATTTTCTCTTGATCCTACCCCCTCTTTTTCCTTAACCGAACAGTATTGGAATAAGGGGATGATTGAGGCTGACGCGGGGACACGGAGACGCGGTGATTATATATTGATGCAGATTCTCAAATCATCCCGCAATTATGCAACGCCAATTTTCTTTACATAAAGACTCAGAATTGATGTAAGGGAATTGTAATTATAAACTCTGTACCTTTTCCAGGAGAGGAAATACACTCCAAGTTGCCTAGATGTTTCTCAGTAATAATTTGATAACTAATAGATAAACCTAAACCTGTACCTTTACCTACTGGTTTGGTAGTGAAAAAAGGGTCAAAGACTCGGTTGTATACGTTTTCAGGAATGCCAGTTCCATTATCGGCTATGCGAATAATTACTTTTTTATCCTCCGTGAGTTTAGTATAAATGCGAATCTGTGGGTTAATCAATGCAAATTCTGGATTGAAAATAGACTCTTCTAAAGCATCAACCGCATTCACGAGAATATTCATAAATACCTGGTTGAGTTGTCCAGCGTAGCACTCTACTAAAGGTAAGTTATCGTACTCTTTAATCAGTTCAATTGCAGGACGGTTAGATGTGGCTTTGAACCGATTTTGCAAAATCATCAGCGTACTATCTAAACCATCATGAATATTTACTGTTTTCAT
The DNA here is from genome assembly GCF_000332135.1 of Anabaena sp. PCC 7108. Lineage (NCBI taxonomy): Bacteria > Bacillati > Cyanobacteriota > Cyanophyceae > Nostocales > Nostocaceae > Anabaena > Anabaena sp. PCC 7108. The sequence goes on along the minus strand of NZ_KB235896.1, from coordinate 2,679,080 downwards.
CTCTGCTTCATCCAAGCGAGAAAAATTTCGCAGAGATATAACAATTTCTTTAATTCTTTGAGTACCAACTTTCATTGAATTTAATAATTTAGGCAAATCTGTAATTAAGAAACTCAAATCAATTGCTTCTATTTCATCTTGAATTTCTGGGACTGGTTGGGGATAGTAGACTTGATAAAGCTGTATCAGCCTCAATAAATCTGCAATGTATTCATGAGCAGGATTAATATTACCATAAATAAAGTTAACTGGGTTATTAATTTCATGCGCTACACCTGCTACTAACTGACCTAAACTAGACATCTTTTCACTTTGCACCAATTGAGAAGCGAGTTGTTGTGCCTCCTGCTGTAATTGCTCTAAAACAACTTCTAGTTTTTCTTTAGCAGTTGCTACTTCTTGTTCTCGTTGTTGAATAGTTTTAAAAGATGCTTCTAGCTTTTCAGTCATACGATTAAATGATTGCGCCAATTGACCAATTTCGTCATTGGTGAGAACTGGTACTTTTTTATGTAGATTCCCTTGTGCCAATTCGTGAACAATTTGAGTGAGTTCCACAACTGGTTTAGAAATTGATTTGGCAACTATAAAAGCGGCAAAATTAACTAAAACAATTGTAATTATTCCTAAAAAAATCACAATATTTCTTAGAGTTATTAAAGTTGCAAAGGCTTCTGATGTATCTATTTTCACGAGCAACCCACTATTTAAAGAAGGTAAGTACCTCCAAGCCGCAATAGTTTCTTGGTAGCGATAGTCAATCGTAATACCTGTACCTTTAATTCCATGTACTGCTTGATCTAGTGGGTTTAATTTCTTTTTACTAATCTTAACAGTTCTTTGAAAAGCTGCATTTGGATCATGTCTGGTTGCAGAAGTAAAGATTATTTGTTTTCCTACTACTGAACCGACAATTGTTTCGCCAGTATTACCCAAACCGGTGTAATCGTTTACTACTTTATTAAATTCTTGATTATTCAATTGTAAGACTACCACACCAATAATCAAATTGTTTTTAAACACTGGAGCAGCAATAAAAGCAGCTGGTTCATTGATAGTTTCATAATATCCAAAATTAGAAACTTCTACTTGCATCAATGTTTTAGCGCGGTCAAATACTTTTGCTAGTTCTGAATTCTTAAAATCCTGATCATAATAGTTTTTACCATATGATTGACCACGTTTTATGGAAAAAATATTATCACCAGATTGTGATATCAAAATTATGTCAGAATAATCAAATATTTCTAAATATTTAGCTATAAATGGGCGATATTTTTCATCTATCTGCCAAGATGCTAGTGCGTCAATTCCTGATTGTTCAAAGGTTTTTTGATACGCTTCTATAGCATCAACGATGCTTGGTATTTGAGCAATAGCTGCGGCATTATTTTTACGTTCATTGATATAATTATCTAATCTCTTAGCTTTAGCTTCAGCAATATAACTAAGATTATTATTTACTTCTTTCTCTTGAGATTTTTGGACGATATAATATGCTAAACAGGTAACACTTGTTAGAGGTACTAAGGCAATTAATAAAAACCATAATAATAGTTTGTTGACTATTTTGCTTTTTTTCAAGTTTAGCATCTCCTTGGTTCAGGTGTTTTTAATTGGGATTAGCCCAGTTGTTATTCCAAGTCTTATAGAGAGAATTTACAAACATCTCCCAATCTGCTTTGGAACGGGAAAGAGGATAGGGTAAAGGACGAATTGGCTTATCTGAGTTCCACACAATTTTAAATTGTCCATCTGCTTTTATTTTACCAACTCTGACGGTTTTCCAGGTATGTTGATTCTCTGAATCTATATATACAATACCTTCCGGTGCTTTAAAACTTTGATCTTTAATATGTTCTTTAATAAGATTTACTTCGTCTTTACCTGCATCTGTAACAGCCTGCGCCCATAAATAAACTCCAAAATAGCCTGCTTCAATGGGATCGGATGTAACTCTATATTTACCATATTTAGTTTTAAAATTTTGAATAAAGTTATTATTAATGTTATCATTAATACTCTGAAAATAATTCCAGACTGCATAATCACTTACGACATATTCTCTCGGCAAATAATTTAATTCCTCTTCAGCAATACTAAAAGAAATAGTAGGAATTTTATCGGAAGTAATTCCAGATTTTCTTAAAGCTTTAAAAAAGGCAATATTACTATCACCATTGATTGTGTTTAAGATCACATCTGGCTGGGTTTTCAAAATTCTTTGCACTGCTATTTCCACATTATTGCTACCCAAAATTATATATTCTTCCCCTAAAATTTTTCCTCCTAATGCTGTGACTTGGTCTTTGATAATAGCGTTGGCTGTGCGCGGAAAAATATAATCTGAACCTACTAGAAAAAACCGTTTACCTAAATTATCAAAAGACCATTTGACGGCAGGAATAATTTGTTGATTGGGTGCAGCACCTGTGTAAACTATATTCGGTGACTCCTCTAAACCCTCATACTGTACTGGATAAATTAGTAGATGATTATATTTTTCAAATATAGGCTTAACAGTTTTTCGACTAGAAGAAGTCCAGCAACCAAAGATAGTGACAACTTTTTCTTGAGTAATTAATTTTTCGGCTTCTTGAGCAAATGTATGATCATCTGATTTACCATCAACTATAATTGGCTGAATTTTTCTACCAAGAATTCCATTTTTGTTGTTGATTTCTTCAATTGCCAAGAAGGTAGCATCAACAACGGATTTTTCACTAATTGCCATTGTGCCACTAAGAGAATGGAGAATACCAACTTTTATAGGTTGGTTAGAAGCTTTGATCTGGGAATGAGCTAAATAAAATAACATTATTCCTAATATAAAATATAATAGTAATAAAATACATTTTTGAAGATTTAATTTGACTAAATGTGATTTATCTATTGTAATTTGCTGGAACATATTTTCCTAATAAAGCATTCATAAAATGTAATTAAAGAAAGAGATTAAAAAGTTGGATGTTACTATTTCTAATATTTTTTAGCTTTAAAGTTTATAAAAGTTGCTTTTACTGATCCATCTAAAGTTAAACAAGTTAGTATCCAACTTTTTTATGTGAATGGACTCAGTATAGGTGAAATTTACAACCATTTATTTAAAGATATCTTAGAGGATATTTGAAAAGTGTTGGGCAAATATAATATGGCTACGCTATGCCAATGGCGAACACTACTACATAAGCAAAGTCCTTTCGGGTTCGCCAGTTTCCTACGGTGGGAAACCAGCCTACAGTAATGGTTTCACTACCTGCATAGAGTAATGAAAAATCAAGAGTCTCAAACCGACGAACGCGACTTCTAGTACCGCAGGGCGGAATTAAAAATTAAAAATTAAAAATTAAAAAAGCAGATTGTATAAGCTTTTCAGAGATTTTTTAATGGTTATCTTACTTACGCCGTACTGTACTAGTTGCCAGGTTTAAGTACCCAAGCAAAATTAATTGTACATATTGATTGAAAACAAGAATGTCTGTATTCCTTACCTGTTCCCTGTTCCCTGTTCCCTGTTCCCTGTTCCCTCTCCTAACTATAAAATTTATTTTGCACGACTACTTATAATGAATTGAGATTTTTCAAATACCCTCTTATACTATTCTTACTCATATAACGAAGAGTATTACTAAGGAGATATACACTGTAATTTTTTATTTAAAATAGTATTAATCGCTCATTTAGCTGTATTTCATATTGAAGTATACCCATAGGGGCTTAATCGGTTGTTTACTAGTTGCAATTGCTCCCAAACAAGAGGATAATTCTTTAATGAGTAATGTCTCTTTTGGTAATTGCACTAATTGTCATGGCAATTATTAAAAACTTACGTCTTGAAAATTCATAATATCTAAAAACAAATGAAACCAGAAAAAATCCTATTAGAACCAGGCACACTATGGACAAAAGTTAAACAAACCACAGAACAAGCTTTAAAACGTGGGGCGCTAAAATCTATCCCGACAGAGTTTGAATTTATTGAAGAAGATGGAATTAAATTTTTAGTCAGAATTTTATCTAACCTAAACCTTAAAAAAGCAGCTAAGGAAAAACAAGAAAAACAAACCATATCAACTGGTAAAGAGTTTAATCCTTTCTTACCTTATGAAGAAGATTTATTTGTGGCGGATATTTCTGATACTCGCGTTTGCATTTTAAATAAATTCAATGTCGTAGATTATCACTTGTTGATTATTACCCGTGCGTTTGAAGAACAGGAAAGCTTACTAACTTTAGAAGATTTTGCCGCGATGTGGGCAATTCTTGCTGACTTTGATGGTTTAGTGTTTTATAACGGTGGTAAACTGGCTGGTGCTAGTCAGAGACATAAACATTTACAAGTTGTCCCTTTTTCTGGGCAAGATATTCCTATTACACCACTTTTAAAAGCAGCTAAATTTCAAGATTCTGTTGCAACTATATCCGGATTTCCTTTTTTACACTCTTTTACAACTCTAGATATCCATGCAGGTGCTGAGGTAACTTTAAAAAAATATCAAGATTTACTGCGGATAGTGGGTATTGAAGCTATTAATAATATACAATCTATGGCATATAATCTTTTAGCTACGCGGGAATGGATGTTAATTGTACCGCGATCTCAGGATGAATTTGAGTCAATTTCTGTGAATTCTTTGGGGTTTGCTGGTGCTTTGTTGGTGCGGAATGCTGAACAATTGCAACTGCTTAAAGATATAGGTCCGATGAATATTTTGAGGAATGTGGCTGTAGTGGATTTTTAACGCAGCGAAAAGTTCCTCGAAGCCGGGTTCCCGGCGTAGGAAACTTTTCAAGACAGAGGAACGCAGAGTTAAGCGCAGAGGGACACGGAGGAGGTTATTTTTGAGATGGAGATATAATTTATTTTTGCTCTCTTTAGTTATTAAAAAATAAGGAAATTTATTTATGGAATCTCTTGATTTAAAATGGATTCGTTCTCAATTTCCAGCATTAACACAAACTATTAATGGATACCCAGCGATTTTTTTTGATGGTCCTGGTGGAACTCAAATACCAGGTGCGGTGCTGGATGCGATGAGTGATTATCTAGTACGTTCTAATGCTAATGCTCACGGTTATTTTGCTACCAGTGTGCGAACGGATGCGGTGATTAATTCTGCACGGGCTGCGATCGCAGATTTTTTAGGATGCGATTATGATGAAGTCGTATTTGGCGCAAATATGACTACTCTCACTTTTGCTGTCAGTCGCGCTATTGGTAGAGAATTACAAGCAGGTGATGAGATTATTGTGACTTGTCTTGATCATGCGGCTAATGTTTCTCCTTGGTATGCTTTGGAAGAAAAGGGTGTCATTATCCGCACTGTGGATATCAATGTTGAAGACTGCACTCTCGACATGAATGATTTGCAACAGAAAATTAATTCCCGCACCAAGTTAGTAGCGGTAAGTTATGCTTCTAATGCAGTGGGGACTATTAATGATATTGCTAAAATTGTCAATATAGCTCATGCTGTTGGTGCTTTAGTTTTTGTTGATGCTGTTCATTATGCACCTCATGCACCGATTAATGTTCATCATTTAAACTGTGATTTTCTCGCTTGTTCTGCTTACAAATTTTTCTCTCCTCATGTTGGGATTCTCTACGGAAAAAGAGAACATTTAGCGCGGTTTTCTCCTTATAAAGTAAAACCTGCATCTGATGAAGTTCCATCTCGTTGGGAAACAGGAACTTTAAATCATGAAGGTTTGGCAGGATTGGTAGCAACAATTAATTATTTAGCAAAATTAGGTTGTCATGTTTCTCCAACTTTAGATAATGAATTGCTTTCGTCTTTAATGGAAGCTGATAAAGAAGGTTTAACTACATTTCATTGTCCTCGCTTTCTCACAGAACCTGGACAACCTAACTATGAACTAGCATCAGCTTATCACAGTCGTCGTGCGGCTTTGTTAGCTGCAATGTCTGCCATTCAGCAATATGAAAGAGAATTAAGTAAAAAGCTGATTTCTGGATTGTTAGAAATTCCGGGTTTAAGGGTTTATGGTATTACTGAACCTCGTCAATTTATCTGGAGAACACCAACTGTTTCGATTCGGATTGAGGGAAAAACACCGGCAGATGTAGCTAAGATTTTAGCAGAGAAAGGAATCTTCTGTTGGCACGGTAATTTCTATGCTATTGAACTCACAGAAAAGTTAGGTGTAGAAACAACTGGTGGTTTACTACGAATTGGATTAGCACACTATAATAGTGTCGAAGAAATTGAACAACTTTTGTCGGTGTTAGTTGAGATTTAAATTCTCAATCAATGCTAAAAAACAATATCAAACTGTGAAAAATTATATGGTGGGTTAATCGCTAACTAACCCACCCTCAAATATCTACAACATCACTAAATTCACAGGAATTGCGTCGCCGCTAAACATAACTATTGGGAAAATATGGACATTAGGAGCGTGCATGGCTTGAATACCCAAATTAGCTCGATTGAGCATATCCGCATCGGTTCTAATGACTGCACCTTGGCTATCTAAAATTGAATGATTGAAGTTAAAACCATTCAAATTAAAGGACATACTCACTACCCCGGCTGCGGCAAACCAAATACCAATTGTTGGTAATGCAGCTTGCAAAAAATGAAATGCGCGGTGATTTCGACTTGCAAAAGGAGGAATTAACAAGCGACCAAGATAACCATAATGTCCTGCTAAATAGGCATAGGTTACATGACGCTGACCTAACTTATATCCAGCATTGGGAGATTCATTTTCGTCAGTTTTTCGCAGTAAAGTAGATGTTACCAAAGAACCATGTAAGGAACTCAATAATGCACCACCAAATACTCCCGCAACTCCCAACATATGGAAGGGGTGCATCAAAATATTATGGTCTCCTTGGAATGCCAACATAAAGTGAAATGTACCTGCTATACCAAGGGGTAAACCGTCAGCAAAGCTACCTTGACCAATTGGGTAAACTAGCAATACTGATGTGGCTGCTATGACTGGTGCAGAATAAGCAATGGAAATCCACGGACGCATACCCAAACGATAACTTAACTCCCATAATTGCCCTAAATAGCACCAAATTCCAATCAGAAAATGCAGGACAATGAGTTGATATGGACCACCATTATAAAGCCATTCATCTAATGAAGCAGCTTCCCAAATTGGGTAAAAGTGAAGACCAATTGCAGCAGAAGTTGGCACTACTGCGGCTGTAATTATATTGTTCCCATCCATTAGAGAACCTCGAATTGGCTCTCTAATACCTTCCATATCTACTGCCGGTGCAGCGATAAAAGCAATTACAAAACAAGTGGTGGCAGCTAACAAGGTGGGAATCATTAAAACGCCAAACCAGCCAATATAGAGACGATTTTCTGTGCTAGTCACCCAAGCACAAAAGCGATCCCATAGTTCAAAGAAATCGAATTCTTCTCGACGTGGAGCAATGATAGTCATTGTCTACACCTCATTTTTTGAAGATGATGATTAAAATTGATACAAAATGTTGAAAACTTGTTGAAAACAGGAAATTTTTTCTTTTGTTAGTGTTGGTTTTTTGGAGTGGAATCTAACGATAAGTAGTAAAGTTGTAAACGATGTTGAGAGATACTTAACTTCAGAATTTCTCTGATTATCTTTATTCTAAGAAGAGTCATAATGAGAGTGAATATTTGTCAAATATCTTTGCAATTGTTGAGTAAGTATTCATTGGCTAGTTATTAGCTATCAGCTTTCGTCACCATTTTTAGGACTTACGCAATAGACATAGGAGTGAAAAAGGATGTAGAGACTTTGTATGCAAAGTCTCTACAAGGGTTACTCCCTTCCCAGTGAAGATTACTTATCTTCTTCCTTCTTCCTTCTTTCTTCGCGTCCTTCGCGTCTTCGCGGTTCATTTAATCCGTATCCTTCTAGTGGGAAAGGAGTATGAAAAACGCATATTTAAATTCGGTCGATGTATAATACACACAATTTACCATCGGTTGAGAACTTAACTTTGTTCTTGACGACGGTGGTTTGCAGCTTGTAATAACAGAGATTCGGCAAATGCGATCGCTTGATTGGCAGATTTACCACCTGCTAACTGTGCTAGTTCTTCCCGACGAGTACTTAAATTATCCAAACTGGTAACTCTGACAACTGTACGCTGTTCAGTGTTACCATTTTTATTAATTACTTGTTTATCAACTCGAAAATGTCGATCTGCCATTGCGGCAATTAAAGGTTGATGAGTAACACATAATACCTGTTGATTTTGACTAAGTTGGTGTAATTTCTCAGCAATAGCTTGAGCAACTCTTCCCGATACACCAACATCAATTTCATCAAATACCATTGTATCAGCCCCATCATGTTGATTAAAACAAGCTTTTAAAGCTAGTAAAAATCTGCTCATTTCCCCACCAGAAGCAATTTCTGTTAATGGTTGTATAGGTTCACCAGGGTTAGGGCTAAACATAAAAGTAATTTTATCTACACCTATAGCGGTAGGAGGAATTGGTGTAATTTCAACTTGAAATTTTACCTTTTCCATTGCTAAGGGCTTAAGTTCAGCTAATAAATGAGATTCTAAATTAGCCGCAGTTTGACAACGCAGTTGAGTTAATATCTGACTGACTTTGTTGAGGTGGTGTAAACAAGTTTGTTCTTGTTGTTCTAAAGTTTCTATTGATAATTCACTGTTATTAAGTTCAGCTAATTCTTTTTGGATACGTTCATAATAAGCGATCGCTTCCGTAAGAGTCGGTCCGTATTTACGACAAATTTGTTTTAATTCCCGAATCCTTTCCTCAACCTCTTCTAACCGTTGCGGATCTGCTTCTAATCCTTCCCCATAAGCACTAATTTGTCTTCCCACTTCCATCACTGCTGCTACTGCATCTCGCACCAATTCCAGCAAAGATTGTAAGTGAGAATCGAACTCTACCATGTGATTTAATATCGTTTCACTATCTCCCAATAAATCCGCAGCGGTTGGAGTTTCATCTTCATTTTGATACAAAGCCTGATAAACTTTGTAACTCATTTGTTGCAAATCAACAACGTGATTGAGGCGTTCTCTTTCCTGTGTCAATTGTTCCATTTCTTGAGCATCACTGAGATTTGCTGCACCCAATTCTTGCACTTGATAGGTGAGTAAATCCAGTTGTTGTAAACGTTCTCGTTCGGAAGTACGGCGTTTTTCTAAAGTTTGGTGTGCTTGTTGATAAGCAATAAAAGCAACAGCAACTTTTTGGCGTTGTTGCATCAAAGAGTCGCCACCATATAAATCTAACCAATTTCGAACTTGAGCAGATTGTCCCACTTGTACAGTTTGTCCTTGGGCGGTAATTTCCACCAAGCGGTCGCGCAAACCAGCCATAATTTGCCGATTTACTAACACTCCATTCACACGGGAACGACTGCGGATATTACTTATAGTCGTGCTGATTTCTCGACTAATTATTACAGAATTATCATCAATTAAATCAATTTCCTGTTCACTCAACCAAGCCGCTAGGAAAGGATTTAAACTGAAAGTACCTTCCACCAAAGCGCGACTCGTGCCGGTGCGAATTACACGACTAGAAACTTTACCACCTAAAACTGCATCAATCGCATCCAAAATAATCGACTTTCCCGCGCCAGTTTCTCCTGTTAACACGTTCAACCCAGCGCCAAAATCCAATTCCAGTTGGTCAATGAGGGCAAAATTCTCAATTCTGAGGCATAGCAACATCAGGCCAAAATCTCCGTGAGGGCAAATGCCGAATACTCTTCAATTTTATCCTCATCCAGTTGGGATGTATACACGGTTCTATTTAAAGAATCCATACAAGTGACTGATTATACATTTATTTATCGATGCTTAATCATAAATACATAGCGGTACAGAACTCAATGTGAAGAATCATTTCTAGAACGGTTTACTTGGCAATTGATAGAGATAATTCTTGTATTTTGATGCTGTTGATGCCCAAAGATTTGAATTTGAATATGTTTGTCAATACCAGAATTAATATCTCGTGTTTACCTGCTTTTACTAAATTGAAGATGTATAGAAATCTTGCGCCTATAATACTTGGTTTGATATTTCCAGCAATTATACCTGGTGTTGCAGGGGCAGAAACTGTAATGCAAAAAGTAGCGCGGACAGGAGTATTAACCGCCGGTACGAGCAGAGATGCTTTACCCTTCGCCTACGCTGATAATCAAGGGAAATTGACTGGTTATTCGGTGGATATGCTGACTTTGATTCAGAAGCAGTTAGAGAAAGAATTAGGCAAAAAAATTAAACTTCAATTAGTTGGAGTTACCCCAGCAGAAAGGATTCCCAAGATAATTAACCGACAAGTTGATATTGTCTGTGATGCTAGTAGTTTTACTTGGGAGCGAGATAAAAAAGTGGATTTTTCGAGCAGCTATGGTGTCACAGGTACTCAAATCTTAATTAAGAAGGATAGCAATTTAGGGTCGCTTGAATCTCTCATTGGTAAGCGTGTGGGTGTGCTGGCTGGAACTACCAACGAACAAGCAATCAAGGAGATACAACCCCAAGCCAAGCTTGTATATTTTCAGGCTAGGGCAGAAGGATTTGCTGCTTTGGAACAGGGCAAAATTGACGCTTTTGCATCCGATAGTATTCTTTTAGAGGGATGGTTACAGACAGCAAAAAATCAAGATAGTTTTGCGATCGCACCCCCTCGTCCCTACTCACGAGAAGGAATTGCTTGCATGGTTCCTGAGAATAACTCTAAATTCCTCGACTCAGTGAATTATTCCCTCATCAAGTTTATGCAAGGATTTGTTAATAATAACCCCAAATATGTGGCAATTTTTGACCGTTGGTTTGGTTCTCAAGGTGCTGTATATCTAAATCGGGACTTACGTGATTTAGCAGTAGAAACTATGCAATTGATGATAGATTTTCATGAGGAGATTCCCAAAAAAGATTTTTAGGCTATGGCTATCAATTAACAAATAGCCTCACGAGTCTTTTCGGCGTTGATAGGTTTAATCAGGTAAAGTTTCAACATATACCAAACGATGTTTTTCATCAACGGCATTTTTTTGAAGAACTTGACAATTAGCCCACGCTTACTGTTATTGAGTTCGATGATTTTCTGGTTATTGATTGCACATTGTTCCAAATACCAGAAAAAGTAAGGGTGATTTGTATTCAAGATCAGGGGAAATGCCCTCGCTGCGGTTTTGTTGGTTTCTTCAATTACCTGATTATTGTATTTACGAGGATGAACTCCTAATATTTCATAGAAATTAGCTCGTTCAAATACGGTCATTGTGTGGGTAACAAACACCGTTAATAAGAAGAACCGCACCCATAACCGCGCTTTCCAATTATTCCATAACTGGGGTTGAGAACGTAACAAAGCTTTGAAGAAATCCCCGTGTCTATTTTCATCCTGACACCAACTTTCAAACTTCCGAAACAGTGGATAAAACTGGAATTCTGGATTTTGTGCCATGTGGCGATACACTAAAATATATCGCCAATAGCCAATTTTTTCAGACAGGTAAACTGTGTAAATTACCCATTCTGGAGGAAAGAATGTATAAGTGCGATTTTTAGTTAAATAACTTAAGTCCAGGGAAAGATTAAAATCTGCCATAGACTTATTTAAAAACCCTGCATGACGGGCTTCATCTCGTGCTAAATAACCAAAAGCTTCTGATAGCAAAGGGTTACTATCTTTGATACGACGAGATAATTCTTTAAACAGCAAAAACCCTGAAAATTCTGAAGTGCAGGAACGTTCTAAAAAGTCAATAAAGGCTAGTCTCTTCTCTCCCTCAATGTGATCCCACGACTGTTTAAATTCATCATCACGAACGAAGTGATGGCGGTTATAATCAGCCTTGAGTTCTTCAACTATTGCCCTGATTTCCTCCTCATGAGCAGAAATATCCATTTTTGCCACAGCATCAAAATCTGTGGTATAAAAACGGGGAGTTAATAATGTTTCTTGAACCGGGGCTTTGACACCTGGTTTCAATAACTCAACTGCGGGAGTTTCCAACGACTTAACCATGATAATCCTTTTGCTATTTTATGCTTTTAAAATTATCTAAGCATAAATAGTTATTAGTAGTCATCAGTTAAATTATTGAAAATAAATTGTACAAAATCACCTGAGCAGATTTAAGAATTACATGAGATTTTAGCGGTTTAGTGATGCAGAATTCTCAATAATGCCACCATTATCAATTGCACTATAAGTATCATTGTTTGCTAAACCTAACCAAGGATCAGAACTAGGAGTTAGAAACAGTTCAGCATAAACTTTTTCATTGAGTTGATTGACATCTAATGTTTCATTTCTTTGTAAAAACCATTGATGAATTTGCCTATGTAGCATATATTCATTTCTGACTGTATCCAGAGCCATGACTGTTTCAAAATTACTAATTACTCTGGATAAATTATTTTTGCTGGTTGTATTTGGTAACTTCTTCGCTTGAATTAAAGCTATACTATTACTATCAAGTTTAGCATCATTTTGGTATAATTGCGCTAATTTGTTCCAAGTTGCCTGATCAATAATTTCTAAAGGATTAGATTTATTATCCAATATCTCAGGTTGAATTGCATTGATAATAGGTCTTTCTACGACGGACTTAGAAACTGCAAGAGAACCTGCAACACTAGCGCTAGGAGGTAAAGTAGAATTATTGCTCAGTGGTACTAATTGAGGTGGAGACTGAATACCCAATTGGGATAAATCTGCTCTCCATTGGTTTTGAATTCCATCAAGTTGACGCAGATGATATTGTTGTAATAAATTTTCGTATTTTGTCCCGCTACTTTTACCCAACTCTGTTGCGATTATTTCTGCTTGTTTTAGTTGTTTAAGAAAAGCTTTCGGTCCATAAAGTCCGGGAATAGCATCAATGGGACGACCAGAACTATCTAAAATATAATGAATGCTGTTCCCTGTAATTGTTCTTTCTAACTTGCGTCCGTCACCAAAATCAATTGTGACTTTGGGTACAGGACGTACTGTTTGCCAATGCAAAATAAAGTTTTCTCTTAATAGTTGAGAAATTTCTGAATTTGGATATAATGCTACTCTAAAAAATCGGCTGTTAGCACAACTCAAGTCTGTATCTAATCTACCTAACAACCGCAAAGAAAGAATTGGTTTACCACTAGTTTTAGCAGCAGCTTTAGCTTGTTCTAAATCTGTGTACCAATACAATTTAGATGCATAACAATTCCTTTGCTGACACAATTGATCTAAAGCTGTTTTGATTTGTGGTGATGTTAATTCATTATGATGTGATTTGAGAAATGTTTGTAATCCCGCTGCTCCCTGTTGTCGTAATTTTGTAACTTCTTGAGTTAGTTTAGATGTGTTTGAATTGGTATCTTGGGTATAACCAGCAGGGGAAAAAACGCAACCAGCTAAAATAACAATAAATGGGAGTTGCAAATTAGTAAACTGCATATTTTTAAAAGTGTTTTAGTTGAATGTTCCCAGTATGGCACTTAATTTTTGATATATCTACTTGCTAATTTTTCTTGGTTATATACATGAAATTAAGTAATTCTTTCATATCTAAGGTAATTTTGCCTATAAAAGCAACATATAGGGTAAATTTGCTCAGGAAAGTCTAAAGAAATATGAATATCTTTATCTTTATTAAGAAGATTAATAGTTAAATATTTTGTAAGAGAGCAAAATAGCCAGGATATATTCAGCCGTGATATTTGCTGGATAGATTAGTACAGAGAGTGCATATCTCTACAATAGCAATCTTCTCACTGTGACATCGACGGTGAACTGATAAACAAGTCGGTGACATTCTAGAAACTTTGCACTTGAACAAGAAGGAAGCAATAATGAGTAATAATTTAGCCATCAAATTGCGTTCTGGTACTCAACAAGCTCATACAGACGCAGAAAATGTCGGATTCATGAAATGTTTTGTCCAAGGTGTTATTGATAGAGACTGCTTTATTCAGTTGTTGAAGAACTTGTATTTTGTTTACAGTGAGCTAGAAGCAGCAATTGAGAAAAATAAACAACATCCTGTAATTAGTGTAGTTTATTTTCCTGAACTAAAGCGCCAAGCTTCCCTAGAAAAAGACATGGAGTTTTATTATGGAAGTCAATGGTACAAGAGAATCTCACCTTCAACTGCTACTCAAAATTACATTGCTCGTATTCAAGAAATATCTGCTCATGAACCTGCATTATTGTTAGGTCATTCATATACTCGTTATATGGGTGATCTTTCTGGGGGACAAATGCTACAAAAAATTGCTCAATCTACTTTGAAATTGTCTGGATATGAAGGAACTTCCTTTTATAACTTTGAGCAAATTCCAGATAAGCAAGCATTCAAAAACAAGTATCGTCAAGCATTAGATACAGTACCTGTTGATGATACAAATGTTGATCAAATTGTAGCAGAAGCCAACCATGCTTTTTACTTGAATACGCAGATAATTAAGGAGTTAGAAAGTATTTTAATACTAGCCCTTGGTCGAGCCACATATAATGACTTAATTTGATCAAGTATGAATTACGCAAAACATCTTGCCAACTCTTGTGATTTTGCGTTTTTTAAGGTTTATTTAAAATAGTAGAATTCACAACTAAACTAATTTGTGTAGTCATGAATTCTATTTACTACAACTAGTTTATAGTATTTTTGATCAAAACCGGGTTTCTTGACGTAAGTCCTAGCTCGTTTCAGTCTTTGCAACTGAAGCATACAAATATATTGGCAATTAGTAATCAAAAAATTGTCAATCTTACAACACAAAATTGGGAAAATTAATCGTGATATTCCCAATTCAAAATTGCTATGCCTACTAGGCACTAAACTCACAGATACTCGGAGGTTTTGATGGTCTTTCTATTACCTGGTGTAAGGTTTGATCTGGATCTGATTAAAAAGTATGATACTCGCGCACCCAGATATACCAGCTATCCACCTGCTACAGAATTAAGTGAAGCATTCACCGCTACAGATTTTCAAGCAGCAATTACCGCTTCTAATCAACGACAAACACCCCTATCTTTGTATTTCCATATTCCCTTTTGTCAGAGTACTTGTTATTTTTGTGGCTGTAATACAGTTATTTCTAATAACAAGAATATTGCCAAACCATACTTGGAACATTTGGTGCAAGAAATCCAAAATACCACGGCTTTGATTGATACAAACAGAAAAGTGCTGCAAGTTCATTGGGGTGGTGGTACTCCTAATTATTTGGAACTTGATCAAGTTGAATTTTTGTGGAACAAGATTAATCGTTATTTCAACATTGATTCACAAGCTGAAGTTTCAATTGAAATTAACCCCCGCTATGTAACTAGAGAGTACATCCATTTTCTGAAAGATATTGGCTTTAATCGCATTAGTTTTGGTATCCAGGATTTTAACCCAGAAGTGCAAGTAGCGGTAAACCGTATTCAACCAGAAGCAATGCTTTTTGATGCTATGGGTTGGATTAAAGAAGCTAAATTTGACAGTGTGAATGTGGATTTAATTTATGGTTTACCCTACCAAAATCTTCAGACTTTTCGGGAAACTATACAAAAGACTATTTCTCTAGATCCTGATAGAATTGTGGTGTTTAATTTTGCTTATGTACCGTGGATGAAACCTGTGCAGAAAAGGATACCTCAAGATGCATTACCCGCAGCACAGGAAAAGTTAGATATGCTCAAAATGACGATTGAGGAGTTAACAGGTAACAAGTATCTGTTTATCGGGATGGATCATTTTGCCAAAACTAATGACGAATTAGCTATTGCTCAAAGTAATGGTACTCTAAAACGTAACTTCCAAGGTTACACCACCCATGCAGAAACGGAACTTTTTGGTTTTGGTTCTACATCGATTAGTATGCTAGAAGATGCTTATGCTCAAAATCATAAAGGATTAAAGGATTATTACAAAGCAGTTTCAGCAGGTATAATCCCTACTACTAAAGGTGTCAAACTGAGTCATGATGATATTATTAGACGTGATGTAATTATGTCTATCATGTCTCATTTCCAGCTACACAAGTCAGGTATTGAAGCCAAATACCACATCAGTTTTGATCAATATTTCTCTCTGGAATTAGAGGAATTAAAACCTTTAGAAGCTGATGGATTAGTCAATTTATTAGCTGATGAAATCCAAATTACTGATATTGGGAGATTATTGGTGAGAAATATTGCTGTCATCTTCGATACTCATACAAGAACTAAAGAGACAAAATTCTCTCGCGCAATTTAAGTCTGAGTAGTTGAGATCAAGATTCTCAGATTAATAGAATTAGGGTAGCATTTATTTGTGTGGTCTTGTTAAATTGGCGAGACCATTCTTTTTTATCATCAAACTTTCCTCCCATAATATTATGTCTAGTTGAATACTTATCAATTAGACTGACGCGGAGAATTTTTTTGATAAGTGATTAGGGATTAGGTGGACATGATATGAATAGCTTTCTCAGGACTTACGCAAGTGAGTTATGCGATCGCTATTGTTCCTTAGTGTGAGGTAAAATCAATGTTTAAAAGTTGCAAATTGCGAATTGACAAGTCAGCGATCCATACTAACGCTAATGCAAAACCAACACAGGCAATGGGTTTTGCCTGACCGTTCCCAACCAAACTACAATAAGAGTATATGTTTCAATGTTTTGACTAATTTGCTCTATGTCAGTTTTAGCAGCGATCGCAGTCTTGGCTATTTTGATTTTGGTACACGAAGCTGGACACTTTATAGCCGCTCGTTCTCAAGGTATTTACGTTAACCGCTTTTCCTTGGGTTTTGGCCCCGTAATTTTCAAGTACCAAGGATCACAAACGGAATATGCTATCCGCGCTTTTCCCTTGGGTGGCTTTGTCGGCTTTCCTGATGATGATCCAGATAGTGAAGTTCCTCCCAATGACCCAAATCTGCTGCGGAACCGTCCAGTTTTAGATCGGG
This sequence comes from Anabaena sp. PCC 7108, assembly GCF_000332135.1. Taxonomy (NCBI): domain Bacteria; kingdom Bacillati; phylum Cyanobacteriota; class Cyanophyceae; order Nostocales; family Nostocaceae; genus Anabaena; species Anabaena sp. PCC 7108. The sequence continues at coordinate 2,662,175 of NZ_KB235896.1, read as the reverse complement.
CAATTGTCATTAGTGCCGGAGTAATTGCCAATTTAATTTTCGCCTATTTGATGTTAGCTTTGCAACTGGGTATCGTCGGCATACCACAGGAGTTCCAGTATCAACCAGGTGTAGTTGTCAAACCAGTAAATGAACAATCTGTTTCCTACCAAGCTGGTATTAGAGAAGGAGACATTATCCTGGCTGTTAATGGTCAAGAACTCACTGCTGGTAGCGATTCCACCTTATTGCTGACCAAGGAAATCCAAACTCATCCCAATCAGCAAATAGACTTAAAAGTTCAACACCAAAACGAACAAATATCTTTAACATTAACCCCCAAAATGGGTGCAGATGGCAAAGGTTTAGTAGGCATTGAACTAGGTCCTAATGGTAAAGCAGTATATCGCCGTCCCCAAAATATTGGTGAGATATTCAGCGTTGCAGCTAACAGATTTCAACAATTAATTGTTGGTACAGTCAAAGGTTTTGGACAATTAGCTACCAACTTTCAACAAACTGTTGGACAAGTTTCTGGCCCAGTTAATATTGTCAAAATCGGTGCAAAATTAGCATCTGACAATATTGCAAATCTGTTCTCTTTCGCCGCAATTATCAGCATTAACTTGGCAGTTATCAACATTTTGCCTTTACCAGCATTAGATGGTGGTCAACTGGCTTTCTTGCTAATTGAAGGTTTATTTGGTAAACCCTTACCAGCCAAAATTCAAGAAGGCGTGATGCAAACTGGTTTAGTGTTACTTTTAGGATTAGGCATTTTCCTGATTGTTAAAGAAACCACACAGTTAACCTTCCAGTTAGATTGGGTGCAAAAACTGTTTCAGTGAGCATAAACAAATTTTAGATTGAGAATTTTAGATGAAATAATTTATTTAAAATTCTCAATCTAAAAAAATATCGCAATCTAGTTTAAACTAGAAAATAAATCTAAAATCTAAAATAGAAAATTGATTGGCTACTAAATCATTATCTAAAAAACAACGCGCTTTAGAAATTCTTTCGCGTCTCCAGTGCCTTTATCCAGATGCTACTTGTTCCTTGAACTATTCAACTCCTGTGCAATTGCTAGTAGCAACCATTCTTTCTGCCCAATGTACAGATGAACGCGTAAATAAGGTGACACCAGGATTATTTGGTAGATTTCCTGATGCTGAAACTTTAGCAAATGCTGATTTATTAGAGTTAGAAGAATTGGTGCGTTCGACTGGTTTTTATCGCAACAAAGCGAAGAATATTCAAGGTGCTTGTCGCATGATTGTCAGTGATTTTAATTCTGTAGTTCCTAATCAAATGGAAGAACTTTTAAAGCTTCCAGGAGTAGCAAGGAAAACTGCAAATGTGGTGTTAGCTCATGCTTATGGGATTAATGCAGGAGTGACTGTAGACACTCATGTTAAGCGATTAAGTCAGCGTTTAGGTTTAACAAAAAATACTGAACCTGTTGGGATTGAGAAAGATTTAATGAAGTTATTACCCCAACCAGATTGGGAGAATTGGTCAATTCGTCTAATTTATCACGGACGGGCTGTGTGTAAGGCACGTTCTCCAGGTTGTAATGTTTGTGATTTGGCTGATTTGTGTGCAATGAAATTATAATAGCCCCCAGTGGTGCAGAGTTATAGAGTGTAATATTTGAAAGTATTTGGTTTGGGAAATTTATATTTATATTCAACTATCAAGCTAAGGATTCAAATAGATTTACAAGTCCTTGCCAAAATTTTTTTCTCCAAAGAACTGCTCAATTTGACTACAATTCTTTTATAGAATCCAGCATCATCATGATTAATTTCTTCCCAAAAAGCCTTTCACAAAAAGGATAAACAAATATTATCCGGCGATGCCTATTGACAATAGACAAAAACTATAGTATGTTCATTTATACGTCGGTTTTAATGGCAAAAACCATTAAACGCAAGGGGGAAAGTTTGGTGTAAATCCAACGCTGTCCCGCAGCTGTAATGAGAATTATCTCTCTAAGTCAGAATGCCCGCCGAAGGTAAAATAACTTATATCCATCTGCGTGGTACAGATGAATAAATCCATGAATATTTCCATCAAAATTCATCATTTTGGCATCAGAGATTCTCTACAAATTGTATATTACTCTGAGAGTATCAACAGTCAATTTAATTTTTTATACCCTTTTATCCGAGAAGACGGCAAGCGTATATGACTGACGCTTATTCATATCTTCAATAGATTTCTGGCAACTTTACATAAACATAGCAGTTTTCAATTCAATCAAATATATCAATTGACATCAGTCCTTTTTTAGCTTGGGAAGGAATGATTTCAAACATTATTGGTTTGCAGGAGAGGTTGCTGCTGTAGTTTCGCTGTAAAAACTTTCATGTCTGCGTTCCCGACTAGTTCTTACACATTTTTCAATCAATGCTCAATCAAAAACATACTTTATTTGTCTGCACAACTTGTGGTGGTAAGTGGGAAAACGGTAAGCGAGTTGGTGAAAGTAGTGGAGAAAAACTACTACAACAGCTTCAAACACTTGCACAAGATAGAGAAATGCAGGATAAATTCTGCATTCAGGGGGTTGAATGTATGAGTGCTTGCAGTCATTCTTGTGTAATTGCTTTTGCAGCAGCAGGAAAATCAACCTATCTCTTTGGTGATTTACCCGTAGATGGTAGTACATCTGCAATACTAGAATGTGCAAATCTATACTATACTAAAGCGGATGGTTTGTTACCTTGGTCAGAACGACCAGAACCTTTGAAAAAAGGTATCTTAGCGAAAATTCCGGCACTAAATAAGTGGGCGCAATTGAACATCACTCATAGTTAATTTCTCGCTAGATATCAGTATAAAAAGTATTTTGCTGTTGGTGACTAGTTGAATTGATGCCAAGCAGCTATTGCAATTTTTACCATTTATGTGATAATGATTATAATTCTCATATTAATGCGGCTTCTTTCTTTACTGTCGCAGTCTTTTTTTAGCGTGTAATTGAGTAAATTACCGTGCTGGTTAATGAAAAAGACTGCAACTTTTACCTTGGTCAAATTTTTAGTTATACAGGTGTTTAGGTAAAAAATGTCTACTAATTTAGTTGCGAAACTGGGAATTCAAATTATTGCGTCTAGTGTGACTTTGGGAATGTGGTGTGAGAATTGCAAAGTTATCGGAGTAGAAATTCCCCAAGACAAAGGTTCTGCAAAAGATTTACAACCAGTCGTAGAAGAAATATCTCAAAATCCACCAAAAGCTACAGAAGAAAAAGAAGCTGATATTGAAATAAATGTCATTGACACAATATTAAATGAACCTGTTTTTTCACCCTTTCGTCGGGAAGGAACAGTCAAAGATTCTACCCGACCAATTTATGTAATTACGGGTGAAGAAATGGAAGCACAAGGTGCGAGAACCGTCAGAGAAGCACTTAAATTTCTGCCTGGTATATTAGGTGATGGTACAGTAGGAACAGAAGTTAATGCTTTAAGTGGTCAATTTATTCGTGGTTCTAATACTGGTCAAGTATTAATATTACTTGATGGTAGACCAATTAATAATGCCGGTAGTGGTGGTTTTGATCTTTCCGAATTTACAACAAACAATATTCAAAGAGTTGAAGTATTACCAGGAGGAGGTTCAACTCTGTATGGTTCTGATGCAATTGGGGGAGTAATTAATATTATCACCCGTCGTCCTACAGAGAAAATTACCACAGAAGCAAAAGTAAATTTTGGTGCTTATGGACTCAATCAACAGAGTATTCAAAATAGCGGTAAAAAGGGTGATATTTCTTGGGTTGTAGGTTATAACCGTACCCAAGCTGAAAATAATTATCCTTTTTCTATTCCTGAAGCTAATTTTTCGGGAACTCGAAAAAATAATGATGCACTTTATAACAATTTTAATCTCAAATTAGAAGCAGATTTAGGAAAACGAAATACACTCAGTTTCTCGACTTTATACTTAAATAAAGAACAAGGAACACCAGGAGGAGTGCCAATTCCTTTTCCAGTCAATGGACAAGGTTTTTTTAATTCGCTTACCGATAAAAATCGCAAATACACAGATCAAGTTTTAACGGATTTAACCTGGAATTCAAAATTAGGAGGTGGAGATGATTCTTTATTAACAGCAAGAGTTTATGGTGATTTTTTGAACACTCGTTTTGATCCTAGTGGTTCAAGTCGCTTTGAAACTAACCAAAGTTCCTACGGAATTCAAACTACACATAGTTGGAATTTTGCTAAAAATCAAAGTTTAGTTTATGGCTTTGATTATCGCACTGTCAATGTTCGGAATACTTCTTTTAGCTATTCCACTAATATAGAAACATTGAACTATGACAATGATATTAATCAAGGAGCATTATTTGCCAAATATGAAGTAGCATTAATCCCTAATTTGACTGTTAATTTAGGTTTACGTCAAGATTTTAGCAGCTTGATAAATGGTTCTGTTACATCTCCATCTGTAGGAACAAAATTTGCTGTTTCCGACTCAACCACCTTAAGAGCAAATTACATCAAAAATTTCCGAGTTCCTACTATTGCTAACTTATTTAATGTCAATCCTAGCAATATTGGCAACCCAGAACTTAAACCAGAAAGAGGTGATAGTTTTGATATTGGCATTGACCAAAAACTTGGTAATATTGGTTTAGTAAGATTAACATTTTTCAAAAATAGCGTATCAGATACAATTGCCTTTAAAAGACTGACACCACCAGTAAATGGTAATACAGGAACTTGGGAAAATATCGGACTGGTGGAAACTACTGGAATTGAGGCGACTTTGAATTTGCAACTTGCCAAAAACATTTATACTTTTGTTAATTACACGGCAAATGATCCGCGTATTTTGAAAAGTTCTAATGCGGCAGAAATTGACAAAGAATTGCGCTTCGCTGGTGCAGATAAATTAAATTTGGGAGTTTCTTATGAAAATCCTCAAGGTTTGTATTTGGGTTTATTAATGAATTCCTTAAATGGATATCCTACTAATAATACAAATACAGAATTTTTATCTGGTTATACCACTTTTGATTTTAAACTGCGTGTACCTTTAAATGATAAACTGGTAGTTACAGGTAGTGTGGAAAATCTCTTTAATCAGCGTTATCAGTTGTTTCCTGGTTTTCCTGACGGAGGTAGAGGTTTTCAAATTGGTTTGAGTGCTACTTTTTAATATTCGGTATTGTAGGGTGCGTCAGATATCAAAAGTTTGTTGACTATTACCAAATTATTAACTCTGACGCACCTTCTTGATATACCAGTTGCTTAAGTCCTAAAAGTAATACAAAAGTTTAATAAAAGGAGGGTGTTTTATGGCTGATTTTAATTGTTGGGTAACACCAGTAAATGAAAAAACAATTGAAGCGACGGGGAATGATTGGCAAATTGAATATGAGTTTTTTGATTGTCAAGCTGATGTTCTAGCTTGTTTAGCTTATACTTTATTTCAAGAAAATTGGCATCAAGTTGGTTTGGGACATTTGGAACAAGGTAGTGTTTTAGAGTTGGAGTTTCACGAAGCACCTAAAAAATGTGTTCTCTATGATGGATATTTAACTGTTATTACTAGAGATTGGCATTTTCATTTATGTATTGAGGAAACTCTAGGTGGTCCCAATGCTGAAACTTCCATCGAAGTAAGACAGCAACGGTTGATTAGTAAGGGTGCATTTTATCGGCGAATAAATCCCGAAGGTGAACCGAGAAGTTGGGGTATTCAATTTTGGAATGGTGCTGGGGAAAAGGCTATGACGATATTTTTACCTAATCCCTATGTAGAAGATGAAAATTTGCTCCCTGAAGGAAAGGGAGATTTTACAAAGTTAGCTTTTTATCAGGAACTTAGAGATATTTATGTATTAGGTAAAAAGCCCATTCCTTTTACTAAAAATCCTCTCAAATGTGCCTATATTGCAGTTTGCACTTCTGGACGTTGTTATCCTTCCCGAAAATGGCAACCTACTTTTGAGGCTTTAAAAGCTGCTGTTGAAAAAGCGGAATTAGATTTGGAAGTGAGAACAAGTGGTTGTTTACAGGTTTGTAAGTTAGGGCCTGTTGTTTATCATTCTACTGATAGAACTTGGTACAGTCGTGTTAAGCCGGAAGTTGCAGAAAGAATTGTACAGGAACATTTGGTTGCGGGGAATAAGGTTGTTGAATATATATATCCTTAGTTTGTATTTGGGTAGGGTTATTTTTTCACGCAGAGGCGCAGAGGCGCAAAGAGAAATATGGAAGATGATTTTTGGGAAGTATAAGGTTATTATCTTTTTATGTCAGTTGTTTTTAGTTGCTGTTTTGGTTGTTTCTTGTCAAGGTTCTCAGAATAGTCTGGTTGTTAGTTCTGCTAATAATGGTTGTGTTCAAAGTTATGATCCTAATGTTGATTATTTTCCCAACAAGGTGAAGGTTACTCATGCTATAGGTTTTGCAGTTGAATATTATAAAAACTACAAAGTCGTGACGATTAAAAATCCTTGGCAAGATGCTAAAACAGGTTTTAAATATGTTTTGGTTCAATGCGGTACACCGACACCAGCAGGGTTTGAGAAATCACAAATATTTACTACACCTGTAAATTCTGTGATTTCTCTTTCTACAACTCATTTACCACATTTTTCTAAGTTAAATGTTGTTGATAAGTTAATCGGTGTTAGTGATATTAAGCAGGTAACTACACCAGAATTTATTGACAGAATCAAGGCTGGTAAGGTGGTATCGGTGGGTAATAATTCTACTGTGAATGTGGAGAAAGTTTTAGAACTTAATCCTGAGTTAGTTACCACTTTTGGGACTGGAAATCAACAAATTGATAGTTTTCCTAAGTTGTTGGAAGCTGGTTTGAAAGTGGCGATAAATGCTGAATATATGGAAGATACACCATTGGGAAGAAGTGAATGGTTGAAGTTTACTGCTTTATTTTTTAACAAGGAGGAAGAGTCGGAAAAAATCTTTGCTGAAATTGCTAAAAAGTATGAAGATATTGCGGCTATTGCTAAAGCTGTTAAAAATCGTCCGACTGTGTTTGTTGGCTTCAATTTTAAGGGAACTTGGTATACACCAGGTGGTAATAGTTATGTAGCCAAATATCTCGCTGACGCAGGTGCAAATTATCTCTGGAGTGAGGATAAATCTTCTGGTAGTTTACCTGTATCTTTTGAAGCTGTTTTTGAGCGTGCTGCTAATGCTGATTATTGGTTGAATTTGAGACAGTCTTGGAAGACTTTCAAAGATGTCATTATCGAAGATAATCGCTATGGTGATTTTAAAGCTTTTAAAAAAGGAAATATTTATAATAATAATGCTCGCGTTAATGTTAATGGTGGTAATGATTACTGGCAAAGTGGTATTAGTAATCCAGATGTAGTTTTATCTGATTTAATAAAAATATTTCATCCAGACATTTTAGAAAGTCATCAATTATTTTATTATCGGAAACTTAGTCAATAATGTTAACCGCAAAGTCTCAACTTTCAAATTCTTTATTACACCAAAAACCTGCAACTCGAATCAAGGCTCTAGTTTTTTCAATTTTACTAATAAGTTTAGTTTTGGCATTTTTACTAGATTTAGCTTTAGGTGCAGTTGAGATTCCTATTAATCAGGTAATTACAATTTTACTCGGACAAGAAGCAGAAAAAATAACATGGACAAATATTATCTTCAAGTTTCGTTTACCTAAAGCCTTAACTGCAACTTTAGCTGGTGCAGCTTTAGGTGTGAGTGGTTTACAAATGCAAACTCTATTTAAAAATCCTTTAGCTGGTCCTTTTGTCTTAGGAATTAGTTCGGGTGCAAGTTTAGGAGTTGCGTTAGTTCTACTAACAGCAAGTGTGACTGCACCAACATTATTAACTAATTTGGGAATCATTGGTGATTTTAGTTTAGTTATAGCGGCAAGTTTTGGTGCAGCATCAGTTTTAGGGTTGATGTTAGTTGTTTCTCGTCGTGTGCAAGATACAATGACATTGTTAATTTTAGGTTTATTATTTGGATATGCGACAAGTGCAATGGTAAGTATTTTGTTGCAATTTAGTTCAAAAGAACGGATTCAAAGTTATATAATGTGGACTTTTGGCAGTTTCACTGGGGTAACTTGGCAACAATTAGCTATTTTAACTCCAGTTATCTGTTTAGGTTTATTAATAGCGGTGCTGCAATCAAAATCTCTGAATGCACTTTTATTAGGTGAATCCTATGCACGCAGTTTAGGCTTGACAGTGCAGAAAACTAGATTTTCTGTGATTAGTAGTGCCTCTATATTAGCAGGAGCAATTACTGCTTTTTGTGGACCGATAGCATTTTTAGGTGTGGCGATTCCCCATCTTTGTCGGAGTCTTTTTAATACTTCAGATCATCGGATATTAATCCCTAGTGTCATAATTATGGGGGCAATTTTAGCTTTATTTGCTGATTTGGTTTCCCAAATTCTGATAAATCAAATGGTTTTACCTTTAAATGCTATTACGGCTTTAATTGGAACTCCTGTTGTTACGTGGGTAATTCTGCGGCGTAATTCTAAGAAAGCTTTTTAAACGCAGAGGTACACGGAGGTAAGCGCGGAGGTACGCAGGGTGTTTATACGTTTAATTCGCTATGGATTATGAGTAACTCAATTCTGACAACTCACAATTTGACTATTGGTTATAAGACTTCCCAGAAAACTATTCGGAATGTTGCAGCGAATATTTCTACATCTTTGCAAGCGGGTGAGTTGGTTTGTCTACTAGGTGCTAATGGTGCTGGTAAGTCTACTTTATTAAGAACTCTGGCGGGAATGCAACCACCAATTGCCGGGGAAGTTAAGCTTTTAAAAGATGATATTTATAAGTTACCACCACAGGAGTTAGCAAAACGTTTAAGTTTGGTATTGACTGAAAAAATTGATGTGGGAATGTTATCAGCTTATGCTTTGGTAACTATGGGAAGATATCCTTATACTGACTGGTGGGGAAGGTTATCATCTGAAGATGAAGATATTATTAATTGGGCAATAAAATCTGTGGGGGCGGTAAATTTAGCCCAACGGAATGTTTGTGAATTAAGTGATGGTGAACGACAGAAAATTATGATTGCTCGTGCTTTAGCGCAGTCGCCTATTGTGATGTTATTGGATGAACCTACAGCTTTTTTAGATTTACCACGTCGGGTGGAAATTATGCAATTGTTGCGTCAGTTAGTGCGGGATACAAATCAAGCAATTCTGCTTTCTACCCATGATTTAGATTTAGCTTTGCGCCTTGCTGATAAAATTTGGCTGTTAGGAAATAATGGTATTCTCCACGTTGGCGCACCGGAAGATTTGATATTAAATGGTATATTTGCTGATACTTTCCGCAGTGAAGGTGTGGAATTTGATATGTTTTCTGGGGAATTTCATCTGCATACACCATATAAAGGGGAAGTTAATTTAAGAGGTGAAGGTGTTGCGGCTATTTGGACAATTCGGGCTTTAAAAAGAGTTGGATTTGTTGTTATACAAGGTTATCAGTCTACAGAAATTACGGTAGAAGTGATATCTGCGTCTGAAGTAGTTTTTTGGCGAGTCACAAATAGTCAGGCTGTGTCTACACATCATTCGTTGTATGAACTGATTAAATTTTTGAACTTTTTATAGTTGTAATTCAAAAAAATCTCGACTTTTCTAAAAAGTCGAGAATCTGGCAAATATCATACTAATTTATTCTCCCTCTTCACTCATGACTACTTTACCTCGGAAAACAAAGTAATTGTAGATATTGTAAAACAACATAATCGGAATCAAAAACCCAATGAACGTAATCATAAACACCATTGAAGTGGCAGAAGATGCCGCTTGATAGATGGTAATAGTGGGGGGAATAATGTAGGGAAAGGCAATAAATCCTAAACCAATAAATGTCAGCAGAAATATTAATGCTGTGTAAACAAATGAGGCAACTTCCTGCTTATTATTTAGGCTTTGCAGCAGCAACCAAATTAATAGTACACCCAACAAAGGGATTAGAGCAAAGATATAGACTTCTGGTTGATGAAATAGTCTAGCTCTAGCATTTTCATAGACAATTGGTGTGCTAATGGTAATGAAAATTGCACCAATAAAAGTTGTCCAAGCTGCTAATTTTGCTGTGCGAAAATGAGTTTCCTGTAATGTACCTTCTGTTTTCAGAATCAGGTAAGTTGAACCAATTAACACATAACCTTGTACAAGTGTTAATGCTGTTAATAATGATTGCCAACTTAACCAATCCCACATTCCTCCACTAAAATGTCCGGCTGTATCAACTTTGATTCCTGCTAATACACCACCTAAGGCAAATCCTTGAAATAAAGAAGCAATAAAACTACCAATTCCAAAGGCAAAATTCCAAAAACTTTTATTATCAGAATGTTCCCGAAATTCAAAAGCAACAGCCCGCAAAATTAACCCTACAACCATCACCATTAGGGGTAAGTAAAGAGCATTGAGAATTGTGCCATAGGCTAAAGGAAATGCTCCGAATAAAGCCCCTGCCATCAAAACTAACCAAGTTTCATTAGCATCCCAAACATTACCTAAACTGGTCATTAATAAACTACGACGTTTTTCATCGGAAGAAGTCAAAGAGAGAATACCAACGCCTAAATCAAAACCATCTAACAGCACATAAAGGAACAGGAAAAGCCCTAGAATAAAAAACCAAACTTGTGGTAAAAAGCGCAATAAAGCTTCCATATAATAGTTCCTATTGTGGCGTTTCTAGAGGACGACTATCGGGAATGTGACTCACCGGTTCAGTGACAATAACTGTTTTAATCTCACCTCCAGGTATTGGTAAAGTTAAATCTGGTCCTTTACGAATAATACGGCTACCAAAAAACATGGCTGAGACAAATAAAACACTATAAAGAAGGGCAATAACTGTTAGGGAAAATAACACTTCACCTGCTGGTAAATGAGAAGCTGCATCAGTAGTCCGAATTTGTCCATATACTGTCCAAGGTTGTCGTCCCACACAGCGCACAATCCAGCCTGATTCAATAGCAATATAGCCTAAAGGTGCGGATAAAATCCAAGCTCGTAATAACCATTTTTGTTGAGTTAAGTTATTCGGGCTTAGTTTACCTCTGAGCCATTGCAGAATACTCCACAGCATTAATCCTACTAAGAAAAAGCCGATTCCTGCCATGATTCGGAAGGAATAAAAAATCAAAGGAATCATTGGTGGACGGTCTTCTGGTTTCCATTCCTTGAGTCCCAATACAGGTTGAGAAAGTTTAGGTTTGAGTTCTAAAATGTAACTTAAACCATTAGGAACAGAAATTTCCCAATCATTTTTTTCTGCTTTTCTATTAGGAATTGCTAATATGTTCCACTTAGCAGATTCACCAGCAGGTACTGTTTCCCATTGGGATTCTATCGCGGCTAACTTAGTTGGTTGATAGTGATAAACTTGATCACCACTAGCATGACCAATGTATACTTGTAAAGGAGCAACAAAAATAGATATTGCTAAGACTATTTTCAAGGATTTGCTAAAAAACTCCGAATGGCGATTATTGAGAATATACCAAGCACTAATGCCACCAATGACAAATAAAGAAGTCTCCAAAGTTGCCAAGAACATATGAAGAACACTATTTACCATAAAGGGATTTAAAATTGCTTGGAAATAGTCATCAACAATAAACTTACCATTCAACATTTCTCCACCACTAGGAGTCTGAAACCATGAATTAGCAACCAAAATCCAAAATGTGGAAAGATTCGCCCCAAAAGCTACGAGAATAGTTGCTAAGTAGTGAATTACGGGAGGTACTCGTTCCCAACCAAACATCATAATTCCTAGAAAAGAAGCCTCTAACATAAATGCCATTGAGCCTTCAAATCCCAGAATACTACCTAGGAAATCTCCCACGGCTTCTGATAATGGAGCCCAGTTAGTCCCAAACTGAAAACCCATTGGTAAACCTGATGCAACTCCGATACCAAAGTTTAGTAAATACAGTTTTGACCAAAAACGAGCATGATGATAATAGGTAGGATTTTTGGTTTTTAACCATAGTCCTTCCACAACAATTAAGTAAATAGACATACCTGTAGTTAGCACAGGCCAAATCATGTGAAAAATCGCCGTAAATGCAAATTGCAACCGTGATAACGCTACAGTATTAGATAAAATTTCCATACTCTTTGAGGGAGTTACGCACAAGAGGTAAATACCTATTTAGGATATACAGTAATATTTGTTTACACGGTATTACTTCCAAAAGTTTTAAGCTTTGAAATGTTTGACAATAAGTCGTTTGATGTAGGTGACTTTTTTTTGGGAACTTATTTTTCATGTCAAGGCATTAACAGCAAAAATACGCAGATTATAACCAAGTTATGATATCAGCATATTAACCGTAATTTTCATGTTTAATTTTTGATTTTTAATTTTCACTTCTGCGAATTATTCCCCCCTGATGTTCACACTGAAAACCGCTCTTTTCCCAAGCTTGCATATCCACATCAACCAGTCTTGTCACCTGTGAACATTGAGGCTGAATAATTTGACTTAGAATCGCCCATAATAAGCTGCGAAGAACGTCTAAGAAAGTTTTGAGCCAAGACTCATGATTACCAGGAATACCTTGTTCCTTAACAACATCAATATCGACCCAGATACCATGAGCGCCTAAGATGATTTGTGCCATCAACTTGGCTCGGAATACATGAGTTCCAGAAGTAATCAATTTTACCTTACGTACACCCCAACGCCGCAAAATTGGTACTCCATAATAAAAATTTTCAAAGGTAGAATTAGCACAATTCTCTAACCATGTATTTTGTAAATCTGCTGCTTCTCGCTGAAAAATTAGTGAAATACATGGATTTAGGGAACCATGAGAAATTAAAAGCGGGGTTTGTGGATATTGTTTGGCTAATTGAGCTACATAAATTTCCCTGCGAATGCTACCTCCTAGCACAAATAAGGCATCTACCCGCTGTGAGGAAGCAGAAACTAAGGCTATAGTGGTGGAAGTGAACCGAATAACCAGGATAAAACACACAGTAAAAGCAACATATTTTAACAAACTCCTGAATTTTCTAAATCTACCCCGCAATAAATTTGATAAATCAATGGTAAATTTGTGCTTCATAACATAGAAAGTTAACGCTTTTATTGTCTAAAATTGAAAAACTCTCCCATCAACTCAACAAAGTGCTATCTTAGTGAAAGAATTTAGGGTGTAAAGATGAAGCAGTGACCCGTGTCACAACAGTGGTGTGTTTATTTTTACTGTAGACCCGAAAAACACAAGCAATTATTGCTAATAAAAGACAGTAATTTTCACATCATTTAAAAAGGGAAAAATGATGAATTAAGCATAGCTGAAATTTAGGGTATAAAAACTTGAAAATCTCAGGAAAGCCTGATTGTTAAACTGTCAACAATACAACTATTCCAATCCAATACATGAACCAATCTGCGAAACGTCACTCACCGCTCCAAGTAGCCTTGATTGGTGGAGCGATCGCCACAACTGCTACTCTATCTGTATTTGGTCAAGCTTGGACTCGCTCCGTTCACGCTGCTCTACAAGATAGTCCCAAAGCGTTAGTTGACCAAGTATGGCAACTTGTGAATCGTGAATATGTTGATGGCAAATTTAATCAACAAGATTGGCAAGCAACTAGGCAAAGCCTGTTAAATAAAGACTATACTTCCAACGAACAGGCTTATGTAGCTATCCGCGAAGCCCTACAAAAATTGGGAGATCCATACACAAGGTTTATGGACCCCAAGCAGTTTGAAACTCTAACCAGTCAAACATCTGGGGAAGTTTCGGGAATTGGTATTCGCATGGAAGTAAACGAAAAAACCAACCGCTTAACTGTCATCGAAGCGATTGAAAATTCCCCGGCGCTCAGAGCAGGTATTCAAGCTGGGGATGAGATATTGGCAGTTGATGGTAAATCTACTCTCAAGATGAAAGTAGATGATGCTTCTAATCTTATTCGTGGTAAAGCAGGTAGCACTGTCACCTTGAAACTGGGAAGAACTGGGAAAAATACGTTTGATTTAAAACTGACAAGGGCAACAATTGAAGTCCCCACAGTCCGTTATACCCTCAAGCAAGAAGGTGGTCGTCGAGTTGGCTATATTCGCTTAAGAGAATTTAGCGCCCACGCCGCTGATCAAATGCGACGGGCTATTCGCAACTTGGACAATCAAAAAGTTGATTCCTATGTTTTAGATTTGCGAGGAAATCCCGGAGGTTTATTGCAAGCAAGCATAGAAATTGCGCGGATGTGGTATGACAATGGTGGAATTGTCAAGACCGTAGACCGTGTAGGTAGTAGTGAAGAAACAAAAGCTAATCGCACTGCCTTAACAAATCGTCCTTTAGCCGTTTTAGTCGATGGTAACTCCGCTAGTGCTAGTGAAATTTTAACTGGCGCACTCAAGGATAATAAACGCGCAGTAGTTATAGGTGGTCAAACTTTTGGTAAAGCCTTAGTGCAATCAGTTCATCAACTAGCTGATGGTTCTGGGTTAGCAGTCACTATTGCCCACTATTACACCCCTAAAGGCACAGATATCAACCATAAGGGAATTACCCCCGATATCAAACTAGATTTGACAGCAGCCCAAGAGCGTCAATTGGCTTCTAATCCAGATTTAATCGGCACTCAGAGTGATCCCCAATATGCCCGTGCTATTGCTGTTCTTGCTAATAGCAAATTTGCTCAACCTGTTACCATTCCTAACTCACAGCCCCTCAGCAGTCGTGCTGAAGACTTGAAATTTTAAGTTTCTTTATCAGGTGTTCATGTATTTTTGTGATTAATTTTCTCCCACTCTTAAAATTAAGGGTGGGATTTTATTAGGGATTTGAGATTTTGGCAAAAACCAAATAGAGATTTCTACGGGGGTATCCCACTATATATACTGGTATATATTTATTAATCTAAGCCAGAAAATTTCAGATTATGAATAATCAACCAGTTGATGTAAATACCTCTCAAAGCTTTTTCCCCAAGGTTTCAGTAGTAATTCCTATTTATAATGGTGAAGCCGAATTACCTGATTTACTGAGTTGTCTTTTATGGCAAACTTATCCCAAAGATCAAGTAGAGTATTTACTGGTAGATAATAACAGTAGCGATCGCACTCTCTCCATTCTCAATACCAAGGCGGAAAATTCCCCTATTACTATCTGTCCCTTAAGTGAAAATAATATTCAAAGTTCCTACGCTGCACGTAACACAGGGATTAAAGCTGCTACGGGTGAAATTATCGCTTTTACTGATGCTGATTGTCGCCCCCAACCTCAATGGCTCAACACATTAATTCAGCCTTTTAGGAATTCAGAAGTAGTAATTGTCGCTGGGGAAATTCAGGCATTACCAGGTAAAAACATCCTGGAAAAATTCGCAGATAAACAAGAAACTTTATCCCAAAAACATACCCTTGCTCATAAATTTTGTTCCTATGGGCAAACTGCAAATCTAGGAATTCGTCGGACTATCTTTAACAGTTCTGGATTATTTCGTCCCTATCTTACCACAGGGGGAGATGCAGATATTTGTTGGCGCATTCTCAAAGGTAATTTGGGTAAATTAGAATTTGCACCAAATGCTATTGTTCAACATCGTCACCGAGTGACAATCAAAGAATTATCTAGTCAATGGCGACGTTATGGTCGTTCTAATCGTTACTTGCATGAATTGCATGGTGTAGACCTAATGCGAGAGATGACACCAGGAGAATACCGTTATCGTCTCTTCCGTTGGTTATTAAAAGAGTTACCAAAAGCAAGTATTAAAAATATTTTTGGTAAGGCTGATTTTGTAGATTTGTTAAGTACTCCTATTGGGTTATTTACTGCTAATGCGCGTTCTCAGGGACAACGAGAGGCAAAATTACTAGAAAATGCCAAAATGATTGAATATCTTCATGACTAAATCATTACGAATTCTTAACTTAAGTTTAATTTAGATCCCCCTAATCCCTCTTTTCAACGGGTATCTAGTAAGTGTTAACTCTCACACAGAAAAGTTTGCAAACACCCGCTAAGTGGTATCAAAATAAAGTTAAAATATTTGAGACGTATAAGCCTCTATATTATGACTACAGTAAGTACAACTGATTTAACTAGCATTACAGCCACGCAACTTGTCAACACTTTACTCGGCACTGGTGTGACAGCGACCAATATAACTTTTACAGGTGCAAACGTTGCTGGAGGTACATTTACTGGAGGGACAGCAGCAGGTATAGGTATAGATAGCGGTATTATTCTTAGCACTGGGAACATTGCTTTTGCCCAAGGTCCAAATAATACAAGTAGCAGAACCGGTAGCAATGGTAGACCAGGTGACAGTGATCTAAATTCCATAGTTAGTCCTCTCAGTACAAATGATGCAGCAGTATTAGAGTTTGACTTTATTCCATCGACGAGTACTATCAGCTTCTCCTATGTATTTGCTTCTGAAGAGTATCCCGAGTTTGTAAATTCAAGCTTCAATGATGTCTTTGCCTTTTTCTTAAATGGTGAAAACATTGCTCTCATCCCTGGTACGACAACTCCAGTTTCTATTAATACCGTCAATGCTGGTAGTTCATCCACTCCAGGAACCGGTCCGAACTCGTCGTTTTTCACTCCCAATTATGGAACTGCTTTTGATCTACAGTTTGATGGTTTTACAACTGTATTAAGTGCAACCGCAACAGGTCTCGTCCCTGGTGTTACTAACTCCATCAAGTTAGCGATCGCAGATACTGGTGACTCAGCTTATGACTCTGCCGTTTTTCTCCAAGCAGCTAGTTTTGGTAACGCAACTTCCGTCAGCGTCACAGCTACAGATAGCAACGCAGGAGAAGGAACAACACCTAACTTGGGTGTATTTACTATCACTCGGACAGGTAGCACGGCCAACGCCCTCACAGTTAATTACACAATTTCGGGAACTGCATCTGCCACCGACTACAATACTATTCCTTCTACCATAGTTATCGCTGCTGGTCAGACTTCAGCCACTGTTACTGTTACTCCAGTTGATGATGCTCTAGTTGAAGGAAATGAAACTGTCATCCTGTCATTAACTGATACTAATAATTACGATTTGGGAACAGCAAATAGTGCAACAGTGATTATTGCTGATAATGAGCAGCAGGATAATGCTGTCAATCTATCGGTTTCTCCTGCCACCGTCCTTGAAAACGGAACAACAAACTTAGTTTACACTTTCACTCGTCAGGGGGATACAACGAGTCCTCTAACCGTTAATTATAGTGTTGGCGGTGCAGCTACCTTCAATAGTGACTACACTCAAACAGGAGCCGGCAGCTTTAACGCCACAACAGGAACAATTACCTTTGCCACAGGAGCAAGTACAGCAACCCTAACCATTAATCCTACGGGAGATACCATCATTGAAAATGATGAAAGCGTTGCTTTAACCTTAGCTGCTGGAACTGGTTACAGTATCGGCACAGCCACTGCTGTCACAGGTACTATTCTTGATGATGACGCTCCTGTAATCACTTTAACTGTCAATCCCACTAGCGTCGTTGAAGATGGGACAACAAATTTAGTTTACACGTTTACCAGAACTGGCAGTACAGCTGCGGCCTTAACTGTGAACTATGGAGTTTCTGGCACAGCTACACTGAACACTGACTATGTTCAAACTGGAGCAGCAACCTTCACAAACACAGCAGGAAGCATTACTTTTGCATCGGGTGCAAGTACAGCAACTCTAACCATCAACCCCACAACTGATACCACAGTAGAGTCCAATGAAACCATAGCTTTAATCTTAGCTCCTAGTGCAAATTATGCGATCGGCACACCAGGAACAGTTACAGCTACAATCATTGATGATGACTCCCAGGCTCTACCAGTAATTACCGTAGCAGCTACAGATGCTAATGCTGCTGAAACCGCAACAGGTGAAATTGCTAATCCAGGAGTCTTTACCCTCACCAGAACAGGTAGCACAACTAGCGCCTTAACTGTTAACTACACCACCGCAGGTACGGCTACTAATGGTACTGACTACAGCAACCTCACGGAAACTGTAACTTTTGCTGCGGGTTCTGCAACAGCCACGGTGACAGTTAATCCCATTGATGACACCATTGTTGAAGGTACAGAAACAGCTATCCTCAACTTAGCTGCTGGAACAGGATATACCCTGGGTACGGTGAAGAGTGCCACTGTGAATATTGCTGATAATGACTTGCCTCCTCTACCAGTAATTACAGTTGTCGCCACAGATGCCAATGCAGCGGAAACCGCAACAGGTGAAATCGCTAATCCTGGAGTCTTTACCCTCACCAGAACAGGTAGTACAACTGATGCTCTAACTGTTAACTACAAAAACGACGGTACAGCCACCAATGGTACAGATGGTACAGACTACACCACCCTCACGGGAACTGTAACTTTTGCTGCGGGTTCTGCAACAGCCACGGTGACAGTTAACCCCATTGATGACACCATTGTTGAAGGTACAGAAACAGCTATCCTCAACTTATCTGCTGGGACAGGATATACCCTGGGTACAGCTACGAGTGCCACTGTCAATATTGCTGATAATGACTTGCCTCCTCTACCTGTAATTACCATAGCGGCTACAGATGCTAATGCTGCTGAAACCGCAACAGGTGAAATTGCTAATCCAGGAGTCTTTACCCTCACCAGAACAGGTAGCACAACCAGTGCCTTAACTGTTAATTACACCACCGCAGGTACAGCTACTAACGGTACTGACTACAGCAACCTCACGGGAACTGTAACTTTTGCTGCGGGTTCTGCAACAGCCACGGTGACAGTTAATCCCATTGATGACACCATTGTTGAAGCTACAGAAACAGCTATCCTCAACTTAGCTGCTGGCACAGGATATACCCTGGGTACAGCTAAAACTGCCACTGTCAATATTGCTGATAATGACTTCCCACTAGTCACTATTGACCTAAGTGAGAACCAAACCATAGTTGAAGGCAATACTAGTCCTCAAAGCGTTGCCTATACAGTTACTCTTTCCGACACCAGCAACCAAACCATTACCGTCCAATATGCAACTAGTAACGGTACAGCCATCGCAGGTTCAGACTATACTGGCACAACAGGAACATTAACCTTCAACCCAGGAGTAACAACTCAAGTTATCAATATTCCCATTCTCAACGACTCCATTAATGAAGCAAATGAAACCTTTACTCTGACTCTGACATCTCCTACCAATGCCAGTTTAGGTACGAAAACAAGCACCACCACAACCATAACCGATACCCTCGTTGCCTCTGTTACTACTACCCTACCTAGCAACGTAGAAAACCTTTCTCTAGAAGGAACAGCATCTATCAACGGTACAGGTAATGCTGGCAATAATGTCCTGATTGGTAATCAAGCCAATAACATTTTAGTTGGTGGCACAGGTGCTGATACCTTGAAAGGAAAGGCAGGTGCTGATACTCTCACAGGTGGAGCTGACGCTGACATTTTTGAATTTGGTGGTCAAGCTTTAGCTGTAAATCCAGAAACAGGGTTTTTGACAGAAACAGGCGCAAATTTAGGGTTTATAGGTCCAAAAACTAGTTTCATTGGCAAGGATATCATTACCGACTTCGCCACTGGAGTAGATCAGATTTTCCTGGATATTAGCACCTTTACATCTATAGGCCCCGCAGGTTTAGATTTATCATTGCTTGCTAATGGTTTTAGCTTAGTTAACCAAGCTACTAATGCTGGTATTGACACTCAGAATGCGTACTTGGTTTATAATCAAGGCACTGGAGACTTATTATACAATGTCAACTTGTCAGCTTTTGGTAATGGTGGCGGTGGAATCTTCGCTAACTTGGGAGTCGGTACAGCCTTAGCTGCTACAGACATATCACTCATTGGTGATAATGACTTATCACTGATACCAGTAATTACCGTAGCGGCTACAGATGCCAATGCTGCCGAAACAGCCACAGGTGTGACTGCAAATCCGGGAGTATTTACTCTCGCCAGAACAGGTGATCTAACTGATGCCTTGACTGTTAACTACACCACCACAGGCACGGCTACCAATGGCACTGACTACAGTAACCTCACAGGAACTGTAACTTTTGCCGCAGGTTCTGCAACAGCCACGGTGACAGTTAACCCCATTGATGACACCATCATTGAAGGCGCAGAAACAGCTATCCTCGATTTAGCTACTGGGACAGGATACACCCTGGGTACTGCTACGAGTGCCACTGTGAATGTTGCTGATAATGACTTGCCATTAATCACTATTAACCTCAGTGACGACCAAACCATAGTTGAAGGCAGTACTAGTTCTCAAAATGTTTCCTATACGGTTACTCTTTCCGACATCAGCACTCAAACTATTACTGTTCAATATGCTACTAGTAACGGTACAGCTATAGCAGGTTCAGACTATACTGGCAAAACAGGAACTCTGACCTTTAACCCAGGTGTTACCAGTCAAGTCATTAATATCCCCATTGTTAATAATTTCATCAATGAAGCCGATGAAACCTTTACTCTAAGCCTAACATCTCCTACCAATGCCAGTTTGGGTACAAAAACCAGTGCCACTACGACTATCACTGATACCCTGACTGCTTCTGTCACCACTACTTTACCACCCTTCGTTGAAAACCTTTCTCTGACAGGAACAGCATCTATCGACGGTACTGGTAATGCTGGAAATAATGTCCTGATTGGTAATCACAAAAATAACATTTTATTTGGTGGGTCAGGTGCTGACACCTTGAAAGGAAAGGCAGGTGATGATACTCTCATCGGTGGAGCCGACGCTGATATTTTTGAATTTGGTGGTCAAGCTGTAGCTGTCAATCCAGTCACTGGGTTGTCTGAGGAAACGGGTACAACTTTAGGGTTGATAGGTCCAAAAAGTATTTCCATTGGTAAGGATACAATTACTGACTTTGCTACTGGAGTAGATCAGATTTTGCTGGATATTAGCACCTTTACAGCTGTTGGTCCTGCCGGTTCAAATTTATCATTGGTTGCTAATGGTTTTAGCTTAGTTAACCAAGCTACTAATGCTGGTATTGACAGTCAGAATACTTACTTTGTTTACAATCAAGGTACTGGAGACTTGTTCTACAATGTCAACTTGTCGGCTTTTGGTAGTGGTGGCGGTGGAATCTTCGCTAATTTGGGAGTCGGTACTGTCTTAGCTGCTACAGATATCTCACTTATTGCTTAGTTATTTCTCTTCCATGTGAAGCTGCGCCAAATTTATTTGGTAGAGACGTTCCATGGAACGTCTCTACTGGTAAATTGCATCTTCATAAAAAAACTCTCCGCTTCCCCGCGTCTCCCTGTCTCCGCATCAGTCTAAATGATAAGTATTCAACTGGACATGATATTAGGCACTGTAAAAATTAATCATGGTATAATTTTGCCAAATTAATTGCTAACTGTTTCACAGATTCCCCAGTTGTCTACGTGCTGCTGTTAGGATAATATGCTGTTCGGCACGAGCGATCGCACTATAAGTTTTTTCTACTGCTTCTGGTTCCACAGAAATTGACGTAATACCCCATTCCACCAACTTATCAATAATTTCTGGATACAGGGCTGGTGCTTGACCGCAGATTGAACAAGGAATCCCCCCATCTTTAGCCATTTTAATTAATTGAGCGATCGCACCCATAACCGCTGGATGACGCTGATCAAATATACTTGCTAGTTCTCCTTGCTCTCTATCCACCCCTAAAATTAATTGAGTGAGGTCATTGGTGCCAATAGAAATCCCTGCTACACCTGCTTTAATATACTCTGGCAGCAAAAACAGCACACTGGGAACTTCCGCCATTATCCATAATTGAAAATGGGTATTTTGAGTTAATCCTGCTTGCTCAACTTTACGACGGCAAAATACAAACTCTTCCACAGTCCGCACAAAAGGTAACATCAGGTGAATATTGCTGTAACCACTTTTTTGTACAGCAGCTAAAGCCTCCAATTCTAATTCAAAAACTGTAGGATCACGTAAATAACTAAAAGTACCATGTTCACCTAATATCGATTGAGGAGAAGATAGTTTATAATCACTCAATGATGGCAAATCCTGCGGTCGCCAATCTAAAGACCGATAAAAAATTGGTCTTGGTGCAAAAGCGCCGGCAAATTGCATAATCTGCTCAGACCATAATTCTAATAATTCGGCTCTGCGTCCATTTAACAGCCAAACATGAGGATTTTGTCCATCCAAAATGTTTAGCACCATCAATTCTGAACGTAGTAATCCCACCCCATCTACAGGTAAAATTTGCACTTGTGAAATGAGACTCGGCTGGCTGAGATTAACCAGTAGTTGAGTAGCGATCATTGATTGAAAATGAGCAGGTGATAAAGAAGACATTATTTGTTTCTCTTCCCCACCTCCAGTATTTCCCCACCGTCCCATCTCTCCAACTCCTCCATCTCCTTTACTCCGATAAACTTCTCCCCTGTCGCCATCAAGCAGTAGTCGTTCACCAGTTTGAACCAGGTTTGTGGCATTTGTGGCGCTGACTATAGCGGGAATACCCAATTCTCTGGACAAAATCGCGGCGTGGCTGGTTAATCCACCTTGTTCTGTAATAATTCCCCCCACTTGATCGAGTAAAGGCAACCAATCAGGAGTAATTGCTGGTGCAATTAGAATCACTCCCTGGGGAATTTGTTCAGGTTTTTGTTGTGAACTGACAATCACATAGGCATTAGCCATCACACGTCCTTTACCTGCCCCTATTCCTTTGATCAAGTATGAACCGGGAATTGCTAATGGGGAGGCCTTCACTTGAGTGATGTAGAGTTTTGTAGATGAAGTTTCCTGAGTGATTGTCCACTTCATAGTCAACTTTGTACCTACTTCACTGACTAGTTGATTTCCTAAGAAAACAACTTGTGACAGTAATTCTGCTGATAAAGCATACTGTTTTTGTTGATGCTCACTTAGTAGGTAGGCCAACAGACAATTGTTGTCTATCGTTAACACTGATTCAGATTGGGATTCGCTAACATCTGAAGATGCAGGATCATAAACACGATAAGCAAGAATTTTATTTCCCAAATGTTGTTCGCGAACAAGTTCTGTTTTGTCTTGGATATAGTAAACATCTGGCAATACTTCTCCGTTGGTAATTGCCACTCCTAATCCCCAAGTAGCTTCAACATCTGTTCCTAACTTGTTGGCGTTGAATATACCAGAAGCGATCGCATTCTCTACTGGTTGCACTAATACCGCCAAATTAATTTGTTGTAAGTTAATGCCTACACTTTGCCAGTACAGTAGACTTCTGGCACGAAATAACTGACTCCAAACTAGTTTTAATGCCTCAGAGATCGCTTCTTGATCACAGGGACAAAACACGGACTCCAGCAAGCCAGAGATATTCCCCATTACCTGTATCGCTGCGGCTGATACTGCTAGGGTTGGACGCAATATTAAACATTTCTTTTCCCATGTTTTAGCAGCTTGGAAAATTGTACTTACCCAATGATGCGGTACAGTAGCAGAAATAATTTCCTGACGCAAGCGGCCAGCTACGTACTGAAGTTGTTGCCAATTAGCTGCATCCAAATGTAGGGAAGAATAGGGTAAGTCAGCAACTAATGACTCTGAACTATTGAGGGTTTCTAGAAATTGCCGCCAAACATCTGCCGAAACTACAAAACCAGGTACTACTGGGTAGCCCCTCTGCATAAATTTACTTAAGTAAAACGCTTTATCGCCAACTTTGGCGCGGTCTTGTAGTTTAATTTGGTCAAGCCAGTAGAGTTTATCCACTCAATTATTTAGGTGTCAGTTGTCATCCAAGTTCTTGATCAAGAGGCGCTTAATTGGCCTGCGTGGGCAGGATTTGTTTCTGTAGCTTCAGGCTTGAGGCTGAGATAAATAAAGCGCTAAAATACAAATTCAGTATTTATATTTTTTTTACGCGCATCTACTTACCAATTAACATAGAATATAAAATTACTTCTCGCAATCATAAATTAATTGACAAACTCTTTCTATGTTGCCAGCCATGATTGGCTGAACATCTGTTTTCGGCTTTGTCTGGCATTACTCATGGGCGGAATGATTGGATTAGAACGCCAACTTAGACACAAACCCGCTGGTTTAAGAACCCATATGTTGGTTAGTTTGGGTTCCTCTGTGTTTACTCTCATTGCTATCCAAGTCGGTGGAGAACAAATTACTGCTGATACTCTCAGTCGGGTGATTCAAGGTATTGCATCTGGTGTAGGATTTCTGGGTGCAGGAGAAATTTTACGGGAATCTTCTCAACAATCAAACTCACTGGAAATTCACGGACTTACTTCGGCCGCAGCGATTTGGGTGGCAGCTGCTTTAGGAATTGCTTCTGGTTGTGGTTTATGGCAGCTAGGATTAATTACTGCTGTGTTAACTGTTGTGGTTCTCAATATTTTTAAAAAAGTAGAAAAATTTCATTAGTGATTGGTAATCACGAAAATAAATACTGACTAATTAAACAATGACAAGGCTTTGGCAAAAATTTCTTCTTCTGCTCTTGTTTGGAGAATGGATTTGACTAACTCTATAAAGTTAGCATCACAGATATCGTCATTCTCTACGGTTTTACTAGCTGCATAAAAACTTACATTATCAATCTTTAATTCATTGGTAATACCTGTTTGCAGTTTAGTGGTTTGAGTATGCCAAGAAAGTGATTTACCACGTAAAGTAAATTGAAACCATATAATTTCATCATTACTTAATTCAAAAAAAATATCAAAATAAGGCTCTCCACCTTGTAACCAAATTTTCACTGTATCTGCTTTTAAAGATGGTTTGAGTAGCTTTGGCTCAATGCTTCTTAATGATGCACCTAGTGATTTAATTTCATCTTTATCTAATACATAATTTCTGCGATTCATATTTAATCCCATTTCACAAAATATCTGATGCAAATGCTTTAGGGCAGAATTTAAGAATTAAGAAACAGGTAACAGAAACAATATTTGTAATTCTTTTGGTAAAATTACAAAAAAAGGGAACAGGGAACAGGGAACAGATAAGAAACTTTAGTTCTGAGTTTAAAGCTCAGTAAAAAAAAGGATGTTTTTACAAGGAGAGTGACACGAAAAAAACAGTGTCATTATTTCAATCTCATGTTTTTAAACATGAGTTTTTCCTGTTAAGAGTTGCTTCCTGTTCTCGTCTGAATCATCAATTCACTTAATTCAACCTACAAATAAATTTCCGGTTTCCTGTTTTCCCTGTGTCTTTCTAAGTCTGTGAATTATGCAACTTAAATAACATTAGCTTAGTTCTCCTGCTTTCACACAGATAATTTGGGAAGACTTTAACCAATCTTGTTCAAAAGAACCTAAATGAGTAGTAGTAATCAATGTCTGAAAGTGGTCTTGGATAGCTTCAAACAATTGATTTTGACGGTATGGATCTAATTCTGCTAAGACATCATCTAGCAAAAGTAAGGGTGGCTCGTTGACAACTGCTTCGATTAATTTTAATTCCGCTAATTTTAAAGCCAGAACTAATGTTCGTTGTTGTCCTTGAGAACCATATTGACGAGCGGGTGTTTGGTTAATGATCAATTCCACTTCGTCGCGGTGAGGACCGACCAGGGTAATACCTCTATCTAATTCTGTAAGAGTTCGCTGTTGAATTTTAGCTAAAAATGCTTGTTGTACTACTTCGGGGTGATTTTTTTCGAGTGGGACATTTGACGCATAATTAACTTTTAAAACTTCTGTACTGCCACTTATACTAGCGTGCCAAGCAGCGGCAATAGGCGCTAGTTTTTGAATAGCTCTGTCACGTCTGATAATTACCCTGGTTCCAGCGGTGACTAACTGTGTATCCCAAATAGCTAGTTCTGAGTTTTGACTTTTGACTCCTGATTCCTGGCTCCTTTTCAAACAAGCATTGCGTTGACGTAGCACTTGGTGATATTGATGCAAAATGTGAGCATAAACTGGTTCGAGTTGAATTAAAAGTGTATCTAACCAGTGACGACGAACTTCAGGACTACCGCGCACTAATTCTAAATCCAAACTGGAAAACTCAACTGCATTAATTACGCCCAGAAAATCCAGTTGACGACGAACCGTTTCGCCATTAATAGCCACAGTGCGACGAGCATTACGGCGTAGTGTCAGGGTTAAGTCACTGATACCAGATGTTCTTTCTAGAGTGGCATGAATTTGGGCAATACTTTCCCCTTCTTTAACTAAATCACGATCGCGTGCCATCCGGTGCGAGCGCAATGTTGCTAATAACTCCACAGCCTCCAACAAATTCGATTTTCCCTGAGCATTATTACCTACCAAAATTGTTTTGGCAGCGGTAAACTCAATTTTTTGCTCTTGGTAATTGCGAAACTGTCGGAGGTGTAGGGTTTTTAGGTACATAGCATAGGGGATTAGGTATTGGGGACTGGGGACTGGGTATTGGGGACTGGGTAATAAATAGATAATGATTAATAAGGTAAGGTGCTAGTTATCTAGTGAGATACTTATAGTGAGATACTTATGTTTGGTAATGGTAATATTTATTTTTTTACCAATTACCAATCACCAATTACCAATTACCAATTACCAATTACCAATCACCAATCACCAATCACCAATCACCAATTAAACAGTCCTTTTGCCCATAAAACGGAAGAATAATTTTTCACATTCAACCCAGACAAACATCAAACTACTGAAACCAATACAAATAGCTAATTCTGAAAGACTTAACCAGTGAGTACCAAAGAAATTTCTTAAGGGTTCGACGTAAACTAACATTAACTGCAAAATTGTTGTCACAATCACAGAACCCAGTACAAAAAGATTAGAAAAAGGATTCATTTCAATTGTGAGTTGGTTATTAGAACGAATAGCGATCGCATGACCCATTTGTGCGATACAAAGAGTAGTAAATACCATTGTTTTCCAAGTTTCGGGATTACCCTGATAACCTGCTGCATGGGTGTGATTATAAGCCCAATACATCAAAGAAATAGAAATGATGGCGAAAACAATCCCAATCCGAACCATGTAAGCACCTAATCCCCTAGCAAAAATACTTTCACGGGGACTAAAAGGAGGACGTTGCATCACATCTGGTTCTGGGGGTTCTACAGCTAATGCTAAAGCAGGTAAACCATCCGTGACTAAGTTCATCCACAAAATTTGCAAAGGAGTTAAAGGTACACCACCTAAGCCAATTAAAGGTGCAGCGGCAATGGTGAGAACTTCACCAATGTTACTACCCAAGATGTATTTAATAAAACGACGGATGTTAGTGTAAACAACTCGACCTTCTTTCGTAGCGGCGACGATAGTCGCAAAGTTATCATCTAACAGCACCATATCGCTGGCTTCTTTACTCACATCTGTACCTGTAATGCCCATAGCAATGCCTATATCGGCTTGTTTGAGGGCAGGGGCATCATTGACTCCATCGCCCGTCATAGCGACAAATCGACCACGACGTTGCAAAGCTTGGACAATTCGCAGTTTATGTTCAGGAGAAACTCTAGCGTAAATACTGACTAAATCAACTTGTTCCTCTATTTCTTTATCAGTCATTCGTTGCAATTCTTGACCAGTGAGGACTCTGGCATCTGCATCTGCTATACCTAAGTCTACAGCGATCGCCCGTGCTGTCAATTGATGATCACCAGTAATCATAATGGGGCGAATCCCGGCTTGGCGACATTCTTGCACAGCTGCCCTGACTTCGGGGCGTGGTGCATCCAACATTCCCACTAAGCCTAACCATACCAAATCTTGTTCAGAAGCATCTTCTGAAGCCTCTGGGGCTACTTCTGTAAGAGGTTTATAAGCAAAACCTAACACCCGTAAACCTTGAGATGCCATTTGGTCATTTGCTGCCAAAATTTGGGCGCGTCGTTCTTCATCAATGAGGGTTGAGGTATTCCCCGTATAAATCTGATTGCAACGCGCTAATGTTAATTCTGGTGAACCCTTGGTAAACATTAGATATTGTTCAGATGCTAAAAACCCTGCTATTAACGGGTCAACCCCACTCATAGCCGGATCACCCGTGGCAATTTCTTCTACTTGACAAATTACACTCATGCGTTTCCGTTCTGAAGAAAAGGGAAACTCAGACACACGGGGTAATTTACTATGCCATTGGTCTTTTTCAATTCCGGCTTTACCTGCCAATGTTACCAAAGCCCCTTCTGTGGGGTCGCCTAAAATTGCCCATTCCCCTGCTTCTTTTTGCAGTACTGAATCATTACAAACGGCACAAGCAACCAGTAAAGCGGATATTTCGGGATTTTCATCAAGGTCAACTTTCTGCCCCTCTAACTGAAAATCTCCAATGGGGACATAACCTTCACCCGTAACTCGGAAACTTTTTTGATTGGTGTAAACTGACTGCACCACCATTTTATTTTGAGTCAGAGTTCCAGTTTTATCAGAACAAATCGTAGTTACAGAACCAAGAGTTTCTACTGCTGGTAATTTACGAATTAAAGCATGATGACGCACCATCCGCTGAGTTCCCAAAGCCAAAGTCACAGTAATTACAGCGGGTAAACCTTCAGGAACTACAGCCACCGCCATACTCAGAGAAACTTCCACCAGTTCTTGTAAATTAACCCAGCCTATTCCCTTCACTAAATCATTAATGAGTCCACCACCCACAACTATGGCTACAAGAATCAAAGAACCTGTCACCAGCACATTACCCAGTTGAGTCATGCGCTGCTGTAAGGGTGTAGGTTCACTATCCACAGACTGCAACATCGTGGCAATTTTGCCTAGTTCCGTTGTCATGCCGGTATTAGTGACAAGCACTGTAGCCCGTCCTTGGACTACTTCCGTTCCTTGAAAAACTAAATTAATGCGATCGCCTAAAGATGTTTCTTCTGGTAATGTGAGAGTTGCCTGCTTATTCACCGCTTCGGCTTCACCGGTTAGTGCCGACTCCCGCACTTGCAAATTAGACTGTTCTATTAAGCGTCCATCAGCCGCTATTTGCATACCAGCTTCCAGCAGCATCACATCCCCAGGTACTAATTCTTTAGCTGCAATTTCCACTAGTTTACGGTCACGGATGACTCTGACTAGAGGAGAGGTCATTTTTTTCAGCGCCGCTAAAGCTTGTTCAGCACGGCTTTCCTGCACATAGCCCAAAATACCATTGAGGATAACAATCGCCATAATCGCAATTGTGTCTTTGAATGGTACTTCATTAGATTTTAATGTGCCTCCTTGCAACGCCAAAAAATCTAAAAAACCCGAAATGAGGGCTACACCGATCAACATCAACAACATGATGTTTGTGAACTGATCCAGAAGAATCTCCCAAGCGCTTCGGCCGCCATGTTCTTCTAGTTCATTAGGTCCGTATTTTTGCAACCTTTGTTGAATCTCTTGAGGTGTTAACCCACTGTCTAGGTTACTATCAAGCAGGTCTAGCGCTTTATCAACTTCTAAACTATGCCAAACAACGGCACCTTGAGGCAAAGAATGAGCAGACATCGTGTAAGTCACAGGAAATGGTTACAAAGTTCGATCATAATTGAGTGATGGCAGGAATTCCATCAACTAAAGTTACATTGGGGACTAGGGACTGGAGATTGTGGATGGGGAGATGTAGAGAATAATCTGTTGCCTGTTGCCTTTTACTAATGATTAATGACTAATAATATGAGTTTTGTACTCCCTAGTTTGACTGTTAGCCAAATGTTTGGCCAAAAAACAATCCGACCGCTGACTGCTGCTACTCTATACGGCATTGCTTTCATCAAAGATAGACTGATTGCTATCGATACAATCAAAGGTCATCTACTAGAAATTGACCCCACCTCTGATAATAGTAAAATTCTTAATCCCCACCAAGTTAAGGAGTTTACAGAAGTTACAGGTTTAGCCGTCTGGGAAGATACTCTGTGGGTAAGCCGTGAAAATAGCGTTTATCGGTGTAAACTTGCCTCTTTAGGTTTGGAGCATTTTGTCACTTTACCTTATGGTGCTGATGGCGTAGCTGTTTGGGAATCGACTGTTTATGTAAGTTGTCAAAGACTTGGCTATATTCTAGTTTTTGACCGCGAAACACGCAAGGAAATTACTCGGTTTCATGCACCTGGTGTGGGCATAGAAAATTTGACCGTCACCCAGGAAACTCTCTGGGTTTGCGATCGCACAGAACAAAGCGTTTATTCTATGGATAGGGCAACTGGGGAAATTCGATTCAGTGTTCTTACCCCTTTTGCATCTCCTACTGGAATAGCAGTACATAGAAATAACGATACAACACAGGAAAATCTCTACATTGCTTATGCCACTGAGGAGCCTTATATTCGCGATAATCCCAATGCCGACCCTTGTCATGAGTTAACCTACCGGGATATGACTTTTATTCATCCCCTGTATTATCATTACCAGCCAGATAAGCGCTACGCCCTCTCTAATGGTTATCTTATAGAAATGTCCTATGTTGAGGAAATTGCACCCCTAGACGAGGTTTATTTACCCAATGTAGAATGGCGCATTGCCCTACCATCAGAAACTGAACGCCAAAAGGTCAAGCAAGTTGAAGCAATTGGTTTACCCTTCACAGAAGAAATCTTTGAGGGACAGCGAATAGCAGTATTTAAATTTGATTCCCTGACTCCCGGTGAACGGCATATATTTGGCTGGAAAGCACTGTTAGAAGTCCGAGGCATAAAGTATCGCATCACACCGAAAGATGTAGAAGAACTTCCTGAACCGACACCAGCATTCCAAGAACGCTATTTGGTTGATGATGATGATTTAGCAATGGAAACGGCTATTGTCCGTCGTGCAGCCCGTGAAGCAGTTGGTTCAGAAACTAATATGTTACGGAAAATGTACAACATCCGTAATTATGTTTATGATGAGTTATCATACGGGATTAAGCCATACATTGACACACCTGATGTAGTATTAGAACGGGGAGTTGGTTCTTGTGGCGAATACGTCGGTGTATTATTGGCTTTATGCCGTTTAAATGGAATTCTTTGTCGCACTGTAGGTAGATATAAATGCCCTCCCTATGGAGAACAGCAAGGAGTTCCTCTGCAACCAGACTTTAATCATGTTTGGCTAGAGTTCTACATCCCTAATTTTGGCTGGGTGCCAATGGAATCTAATCCCGATGATGTGGGTGATGCTGGTCCTTATCCTACACGCTTTTTTATGGGATTATGCTGGTATCATATTGAAATTGGTAAAGGTGTTACCTTTGAAACCTTGATTAGCAACGGCCGTCGGTTAACAAAGGAAGATATTTCTATTGGAGAATTAGCCATCAATCATATTCGGTTTACAATTCTTCAAGAATTACCGCCTTTTTAACTTAGAATCGGAAACTGGGAACTTGTAGTTTGCAATGAGGGATTAGGTAAAAATACTTTTGAATTTGCCCTACACTCCCCCTTGCCCCCAGTTCTCTATCTGTTCTTAATCAAAAGTTTACTTGGAGATAGGGAATATTTATGTTCACTTTATTTAACTACTCAGTAGTTTTCCGTAATATGCAGTAAGATATTCATATAACATTCTTCCTGATAACTATTGAGAAGAAAGTAATTTGATCATTATTGAATACCAATTTATACGGTTGACAAGCCAAGTTTAAAGTATGAAAACTAACTTAAGGACGTTTGTAAACGGTAAAAGCAGGTGAACAATTGGATTAGTTCTGAATCTGAGAAAACTGTGGAGCAAACACCTTCAGCCAAAATGCCAGGTGGTAGACTGGAGTACCTTCACAATTATCATGACTGTTATCAAGAAGAGCAGCTAGTATATCAACATTTACTTCATTTGGTGCAAATGGAATCTCCTAGCCAAATGATTGAACGTTTTCGCTGTCTGTTCATTGAACGTGCGAATTATCCTGAGCCGGAAATTATATCAATTTTAGATAAAATTACAGGCTCTAAAACCGCAATGGAGGATTTTAAATTTTTCCTCAACCGTTGTTGCCACATTTTAATTAACCGCTGGTATATGCAACCACAGTTGCATCATGCTATTGCGGAGTTAATCGAATTGTTTGAGTCTCCTCCTAATAGATTAGGAGTAGGTAGTTTTCGCTTGCGTGAAATTAGGCGCTTGCGTGAACTAGTGCAGATTTTTTCTGAAAGTGACCAGTATGTAATCTTACGTCGCTTCACTCAAATAGTTAATCAAACCCCCAGATGGGATAGTACTAAAGATAGTCAGCCCTTAATGAGTTTGATTCGTCGCTATCCTTACTTGTATGAACATTGCTTAATTAGCGAAAACGCTACTTTAGAACAAAAAGAAACAATTATACACTTCCAGAAGCAGGTACAAAAAAAATTTGAAATTGACTTGTCGCAATACGTAACGTATAAAGTACGTCAGGTTAATATCTCAACAAGAGTTTCGCCATCTGAAGCACATCAGATTTTACGCCCAGTCAATAATCCTACATTGTTGAGCGACCGTGATCTCTTTAGCACCTTAAAGCAATTTATTGGTAATGCTGAAGGTGACTGCACTTATCAAGAAAAAGCGCAAAAATTTCTCACTCATAGCAGTCAAACCGCCAAATTCCATAGTTTCAAAGATGACTTATATGAATATCTAATCTCATCTGTTGATGGACAATATGGTAAGCGTCAATTTAATCAGCGGTTATACTCTCATTTACAAAGCACGTTACCGCAAGCTGATCATCAAAATCTTAATGATTTTTTAGTTGTGAGAACTTGCAGTCACTTACTCAACTTTTTAGTGGTCAACAGTCAAGCCTATCCACAACACTCAATCTTCTTAGATTTGATCAGTAATCAAGGGACGTTACCAACCATTGGTTTATTACTGAAAGTCGTACTGATTTGTCGTAAAGTCAAACCATTTTTAGAAAAAAGATTTGCAATCTTGTTTAACCACTATGAAGCTGCTACTACCGATGGTATTAGTTGGTTTGTTGGCACTTTAGAACAATTGAATATTGCGATAAGTATTCATTTTGGTAATATTGATTTATCCTTGTTTAAACAATTCTGTTAATTATAGAAGGGAACAAGGTTGTAAAGTCTTTCTGTTTCTGAGTTTTATTATTACTCTATAGTTCTAATTCAACCTGACAACTACTATGAAATTCAATGATTAAATACCTAGACGGTAAGCATGAGCATAAATGTTTTAGCTGATTAATTCAGTGCAGTTTAGGTAATTGACAGCGATTTCTAGTAATTGGCATGGCCTGTAATTTTGCACCTTGAAAATCAGAGAACTCACAAATTGAATTAAAGGGGCAAAAGCGGCAATGATTACCGGGATTGGGTGGAAATATTTTACTAAAATTACTGCTGCTTGCTTGATATTTTTGTAAATCAATTTGGTGTCTATTGGCGATATTCGCCAACTCAAATTCTAGGGATGCTAATTCATGATGATTAATAGTTATTAATTCAGATTTTTTACCAACTTCCAAATTATAAAAAGAGGCTACAGCTGTTTTTCCTGGATAAAGATAACGTGCTGCGAGTAAATAAACTAGTGCTTGTCTACGGTCAAAAGCCGATTTACCAGTTTTAAAATCTAAAATATGTAGGGTGCTATCAGATTCGATAAATACACAGTCCATAGCCGCATATAATCGAAAACAATAATCTTGTTGTTCAATGACTATTGGTTTGGGAAATCCTTCATCTCCAGGAGTTAATTGGAGAATGTGTTTACCAACCAGCAAGGGAGATTTTTGGTATTTTTGCAAAATTTGGAGTACTCGCTGCTTGACTTGCTCACTAGAGTCCCGTAGCTTCAGTAATTGGGCAACTTTCTCAACACCATCAGACTGAGTTAACAAATGTCGATGATGATGAAACTCATAAACGCCTTTTTGGGCAAGAATACCAATTCGCTGAGGTGGTGTAGCTTGCATTAATAAAGCTTTGACTTGCGGTTCATGCTGTCGCGCTTTAATAAATCCGCGCCTCATTTGGCAGTGCCAACGTTCTTGCCCTATCGCTGGGGCAAATAAAGACCAAAGGTGATAACTGGCAAAAGGTCTATCGGGGGTTGACATTGCTCAGGGAGAGTGAGAGAAAATACGGTGGGGATACTTGCGGCTACACAAGCTTTGCGGGATGCTTCCTAATAGTAATAATCATGCAAGGGAGAGAGTAGCAAAATGAGCAACAGTAGCAATTCCAGCAAGATAAAGTTTGGTACTGATGGTTGGCGTGGGATTATTGCTGATGATTTTACTTTTCCCAATGTGCGAAAAGTAACTAGAGCAATAGCTATTTACTTGGAAACTGCTTACAGCAAAGACCGACCAGTACTTATTGCCTACGATACGCGGTTTTTAGCTGACGAATTCGCCCGGACATCTGCTGCGGTTTTGGCAGATTTAGGGTGGAATGTGAAAATTACTAATCGGGATTGTCCGACTCCTGTAATTGCCTACAACGCCCGTCACTTGAATTCCGCAGGGGCATTGATGTTTACTGCTAGTCATAATCCTGCACCTTATTGTGGGATTAAATATATACCCGACTATGCGGGTCCGGCGACTCCAGAAATTACTGATACTATTGTCGCAAATATAGAAAGTGCATCGGATGAGTTGCCCGGAAGCAATCCATCTGGTTCAATTTCTACTTTTGATCCGAAGCCAGATTATCTAAATTTTATCTACACATTATTGGATGTGGATAAAATTAAAAGTGCAAATTTAAAGGTAAAGTATGATGCCTTGTATTCTACCTCTCGCGGTTATTTAGATGAAGTTTTGCTACACAGTGGCTGTCAGTTAGAAAGTTTCCACGCTTGGCGGGATGTTCTTTTTGGTGGCGGTATGCCTGAACCCAAAGGGGAACAATTAGTTGAGTTGGTGGAGTCTGTAAAGGCTGATCAGGCGGATTTAGGTCTGGCGACAGATGGCGATAGCGATCGCTTTGGTATTGTTGATGAACAAGGTAATGTCCTCACTCCCAATACGGTGCTGTTAGTTCTAGCACGGCATTTGATAAAAAACAAGGGTAAGAGCGGGGCAATTGTTCGCACTGTGGCAACTACTCACTTGTTAGATAATTTCGCTGCTAAGTATGGTCTGCAAATTTATGAAACTGCTGTTGGTTTTAAATACATTGGTGAGAAAATGCGGGAAACCGCTGTTTTGATTGGTGGAGAAGAATCTGGTGGTTTGAGTATCATTGGCCATATTCCTGAAAAGGATGGGGTTTTGGCTGATATGCTGGTGGCTGAGGCGATCGCTTATGAGGGTAAGCCTCTAAGTCAATTGGTTCAGGAAGCTATTGCTGAAGCTGATGGTCCTTTGTATAATAATCGCTTGGATTTACACCTGACTGAGTCTCACAAAACTGCGGTGATTGATGCTTACACCAAAAATCCGCCTTCAGTAGTGGCAGGAATCAAGGTGAAGGAAGTCGGACGTAAGGATGGGATTAAATTGTATTTAGAAGAGGGTAGCTGGGTGCTACTGCGTCCTTCTGGTACAGAACCTTTGGTGAGGGTGTATATGGAAACTAACTCGCCAGAAAAACTTAGCCAAATTGCTCAATTTATGGAGAGTGAAATTGCTAAGTTAGGATAAAACCCCACCCCTAACCCCTCCCCGCAAGCGAGGAGGGGAATTATTTATTAAAATATGAAAAGTTTTGTGAATTTACTAATATCTATAGTTATAGCTGTTTGGGTAATTGCGATCGCACTGATTTCTGTGCAGAATGCTACGCCTGTATCTTTACGGTTTTTGATTTTTCAATCTATTCAAATTCCTTTTGGGTTGGTGTTGGCTTTTTGTGTGGCTGTGGGTTTAATTGGTGTAGCGATTTTACAGCCTTTTTGGGAGTTGGGTGCGTCGAAGTCTAGCGTTGATGAGGAGGCGGAGTTTTTTCTGGATGATGAGGATTTTTAGGGGTTTTCTCACGGAGAGGAAGAAAAGAGTTTTTGTTATGAGTCTGTTTTAACCGACTTTTGCTTTTAGACAGGGAATTTATTCCCTGGATCTTATTAAGAATTAGGGTATATCTTCTTTAATGCTAAGATATTGGTAAAGTAAACAACTAACTAATTTAAAGTTATGGTTACTCAACCTCTACCCCTAAATACATCAGAGGTCATCTACCCAGACAGTGATGGACAACCAATGGCTAATAATACAGAACAGTTTCGTTGGATATTAGTTATTCAACAAAATTTAGATTGGTTATTTGCAGATAACCCTGATGTTTTTGTAGCTGGTGATTTATTTTGGTATCCCATTGAAGGAAAAAATTATATAGTCAATGCACCAGATGTTATGGTTGTGTTTGGACGACCAAAAGGTAAACGCGGTTCTTATTTACAATGGCAAGAAAATAATATTGCACCCCACGTAGTTTTTGAAATTCTTTCTCCTAGTAATTCGCAAACCGAAATGGAGAGAAAATTGATATTTTATGAAAGATATGGAGTAGAAGAATATTATATTTATAATCCTCAAAATAATCAGTTGAGAGGATGGTTAAGAACGGAAGATGGTTTAGATGTCATTTCAGAAATGGAAAATTGGGTTAGTCCCAGGTTAGGAATTAAGTTTGATTTATCAGGGGAAGAATTACAAATTTATCATCCTGATGGGAATAAGTTTTCTTCATATCTAGAAATTTCTCAACTTTTGGAACAAGCAGAAACAGCTTTAGCCGCAGAAAGGAGAAAAACGCAACTTTTAGCTGAAAAATTAAAGGCTTTAGGTGTGAATCCTGATGAATTAGAGTGATAATAAAAAACAAAAATAGTCGGTTCAAACCGACTTTTGCTTTGAGATAGGGAATTTATTCCCTGGAACTGATATGCAGTAAAATAGACAATGATGAATGGTGAAAAATAATGACTAAGTTACTTGAACAAGCCATTGCACAAATAAAGCAACTTCCTGAAACTGAACAAGATGTGATTGCTAGATTCATTCTTAATGCTTTAGAAAATAATTTAGCTGGGAAAGGTTTATATATTATTGATGAAAGTGATACTTGGACAGAAGAAGATCAACTTGATATTACATCTTTTTCTTTACAATATGCGGCTTCGATATTTCCTGAAAGCGAGGAAATAACACAGTGAAATTTAATCCTGGGGATGTGGTAACGGTTGATTTTCCTGGTGTTACAGGTATTAAACGCTGTCCGGCTGTAGTTTTATCATCTGCAATTTATATAGAATTACTAACCAATTGAGATAAACTTCATATTATGAATGATGAGAAAATAGATAATACAGAAAATTTACAACAAAAAGAATATATAGAAAAAGAGAAAGCTTTCTATAGTGCTATGGTTAGTGCTTGGATTAACACAAGGATTGAAAGAGATAAATAACTATTAACACTATCTGTAACTGCAATTGGAGTTCTGGTTACTTTACTTAGAACTATTGGCGTTTCAAACTTTACTCAGCTACTTCTGTTTAGTTTTACTCTACTTAGCTTTTTGATTACAGTTATTTCTATTATTTATATACTTGATAGAAACGCTTTACACATTGAGAAAATTCTGAGCGAGAATCAAACCCAAGATAAAATTTTGATGCTTCTAGATAAAATTGCTGAATTGGGTTTTATCACAGGTATAATTTTAGTAGTGATCATTGGAATTAATTCAGCAACACTAAACCTCAGCGAGAAAAAAACAAGTATGAGTCAAGAACAACACCTTAATAA
The DNA here is from genome assembly GCF_000332135.1 of Anabaena sp. PCC 7108. Lineage (NCBI taxonomy): Bacteria > Bacillati > Cyanobacteriota > Cyanophyceae > Nostocales > Nostocaceae > Anabaena > Anabaena sp. PCC 7108. The sequence goes on along the minus strand of NZ_KB235896.1, from coordinate 2,624,540 downwards.
ACAGCATCAGCAACGGGAAGAGAAGCACAGTATGAGTGGCGCTTCTCAATTGCGTCCTCAATCTCCCAAACCTGCTGCCCAACCTCCCAAACCTCCTGAAACACCACCCAAAAATCCAGGATCTCAAAATTCTTCTGACAAATAATCAAGCTGATTAACCAAACAATTAAAGTGGACTGCTTCGGAATTGAACCGAATCTGCTCCCTTTTGTATGCAAACTAAGTGACATTCCTTGCATATAGAAAGGAGGGGAGTGGGCTAACCATTACCCTAGCAGTCCATGTATATTATACAATAAGTGATTAAGAGTAAATAAGTCAATAGTAAATTATGAGAAAGTATTCAGAAAACTACAAAATTCTGAAAAATCAAATACAAGAGTCTCTTAATTTTGTACTTTTGTCTTGTCATGCTGTACCTGCTCTTAATGCTTACATAAAAGCTGTTGAACTTGGTAACGGTAAACCCCCTAACATTCCTCATCCTGATTATTTTCAGCAAATTGCAGACCATGATAGATTAAAAGAAATTATGCCTAATTATAAAAAAAGTTTGGGCAAGTTCTTATATCTTACGGCATTTAGTTATTTTGAGGTCTATATTAAGTCAGTGATTGAGGAATTTTTTAAAATTAATGGTGGTGTGGAAAATTATTTAAGCTATGTAAAGCTAAAGCGAGATAATCAAATAAATCGACAAAATTACCGAAATGATTTAGTTGCTCAATTGAGAGATTCAAATTCAAAAAAGAAGGGAAAAGTATTAAAATATAAAAAAGCTATAAATGAATTGATACAACAAGGCTATATGTTTCCGTCACAATTATTATCTGTTTATGGATTAAATGAACTAAAAAAGGAGTTGGATAATATTAAGTATATGAAATCCAAAGAAATTCCTCGTATTTTAAATGATGTCTTTGGATTAGAAATGACAGAACAAGAAAAGGAAAATTTTCAGGAAATAACAGATATTCGCAATAAAATAGCTCATGGTGAAATAAAAGAAATTGACTTATCAAAAGCTATTAAAATGAATAATTTTTTTAGAGAATTGGCATTGAAAATTGATAAGCATTTAATCACAAATTTTTTTATTATAGAAGATGTTGATATATTATAAACTCATAATAGTAAAGTTAAAAACATAAATCTCTAGCCCAAACCCTTATTTTCTTTCTTTTCGTGAGATAAAAAAGAGTATAACCTCAAACGTTAAAATAGAAAAAACAACTAACCCTTCAACACTATGCAATATCAAAATATTATCACCATTGAACCAGGAAAACGAGGAGGTAAACCTTGTATTCGTGGGATGCGAATTACTGTATATGATGTTTTATCATATCTTGCTTCTGGGATGACTTATGAGGAAATACTGAATGATTTTCCTTATTTAACACAAGAAGATATTTTAGCTTGTCTTAGCTATGCGGCTGATAGAGAAAGACAAATGTTAATGGTGCAAGCATGAAGTTATTATTTGACCATAATCTATCACCCCGGTTAGTAGATAAACTCGCTGCTATTTACCCCAACTCTCAGCACGTTTTTCTCTTAGGTTTAGATCAAGCTGATGATAGAATTTTGTGGGAATTTGCAAAACAAAATAAATTTATAATTGTTACCAGAGATGCTGATTTTAATGAATTAAGTATACTGCGTGGATATCCGCCGAAAGTGATTTGGATTAGACGTGGTAATTGTTCAACTAACCAGATTGAAGAGATTTTGCAATCACATTTAGAGGACATCCAAGCCTTTGCAGAAAATTCAGATTTAGGAGTTTTGACACTATATTAAACAAATTTTATAAAACTTTGAGTGAAACAAAAAAAATGTCTTTAAAACCCATTAAAACAGAATCAGATTATCAACAGGCATTAAAAGAAATCGAACAAATTTTTGATGCTGAACCTCATACACCAGAATATAAAAAATTAGATATTTTAACGACTTTAGTAGAAGTCTATGAACAACAAAAATATCCTATTGATCCTCCATCTCCTATCGCAGCCATATTATATTATTTAGAAAGTCGTAATCAAGGAATTTCTACTTTTATTGAAAATTTGAAACATCATGGAGTTAGTGAAGAAATAATTAATATAGCTTTAAATGAAATGATTCACTGATGATTGATTATCTGTCATAAAATAATTATAGTTAGAGGTAAACTAAAAATGACTGTGACTTATCAGACAGATTTCAATATGTGGCTGGAAGAAACTGCAAAACTATTACTAGAAAATCGTTGGCAAGAAATAGACAAAGAACATTTAATTGAGGAGATTTCCGACTTGGTTAAAAGTGAAAAAAGAGCTATTTCTAGTCAATTAATTCGCTTACTTTTACACTTGCTAAAATGGCAATATCAACCTCAACGACGTTCCGATAGTTGGTTAGATTCTATCACAGATGCACGCACTCAAATTGAATTAACTATAAAAGATAGTCCTAGTCTCAAAAATTATCCTCAAGAACAATTAACAGAAAGCTATGAAAAAGCACGTCGTCAAGCAACAAAACAAACGGGATTGATAATTTCTACATTTCCCGAAGAATGTCTTTATGAATTAGAGTTAGTTTTAGATGAAGACTGGCTACCAGAATAAAAAAAGCTAAAAAAAAGGGCAGGTATAAAACCCACCCTCATCATAACTCATAGTTGTAACTACGAATTAATTACCAATTATTGGCGCACTCAAAGAAACAGTTCCCACCGCTTTCTCAGCCGTTAAAGTTGGTACAGAATCACGCAATCTTGCCGTCAATTGTACAGTTGTAGCGTCGTACATTTGTGTTAGCAACTTGGGATAAAAACCAATCCCAATAATGGGAATTAACAAACAAGCAATGATAAAGACTTCACGAGGTTCAGCATCTATCAAAGCTTGGTGAGAAACTAACTCTTCGTTTTCTTGTCCGTAGAAAATTTCTCTCAACATTGAAAGTAGATAAATTGGCGTTAAAATCACACCAACCGCCATCAAGAAAATGACAATTACTTTGAATGTCGGGTTATAAGCATCGCTAGTAGCAAAGCCAACAAATACCATTAATTCCGCTACAAAACCACTCATTCCTGGCAATGCTAAAGATGCCATTGAACAAGTTGTAAACATAGCGAAAATCTTCCGCATTCTTTTACCGACACCACCCATTTCATCTAACATTAAGGTGTGTGTACGGTCGTAAGTTGCACCGACTAAAAAGAACAAACTTGCCCCAATTAAGCCGTGAGAAACCATTTGTAAAACTGCCCCACTTAAACCCAAATCGGTGAAAGAGGCAATACCAATCAGAACAAAGCCCATGTGAGAAATTGAAGAGTAGGCAATTTTCCGTTTTAAGTTCCTCTGGGCAAAGGATGTTAAAGCAGCATAGATGATATTTACTACCCCCAAAATCACCAACACTGGAGCAACATAAGCATGGGCATCGGGTAGCATTTGGGCATTCATGCGAATTAGGGCATAACCACCCATTTTCAGCAAAATACCTGCTAGTAACATATGCACGGGCGCTGTAGCTTCACCGTGGGCATCTGGTAGCCAGGTATGCAAAGGAATGATGGGCAACTTCACAGCGTAGGCAATGAGGAAGCCAGCGTACAGTAAAAGTTGTAAATTGAGTCCAAAATCTTTCAATGCGAGCGATCGCATATCAAAGGTAACTGTATCGCCATAAAATCCCATCGTCAAGGAAGACAGCAAAATAAACAGCGAACCGCCAGCAGTGTATAAAATAAACTTGGTCGCTGCATATTGGCGTTTTTTACCGCCCCAAATCGACAACAGGAAGTAAATTGGCACTAGTTCCAATTCCCACACCAGGAAGAATAACAGCATATCCTGGACAGCGAACACAGCAATTTGGCCGCCATACATCGCCAAAATCAAGAAGAAAAATAATTTCGGCTTGAAGGTGACAGGCCAAGCTGCTAAAACCGCCAAGGTAGTAATGAACCCAGTTAGCAAAATCAGGGGCATAGACAAGCCATCAGCGCCCACTGACCAATTTAAACCCAATTGGGGAACCCAGGGGTAACTCTCCACCAGTTGCAAATCGGGATTGGAGAAATCATAACCAGTACAAAAAGCGTAAACAATCAGCGCAAAATCTATCAACCCGACAATCAGGGAATACCAGCGCACTGTTTTGCCGTCTTTATCTGGGATGATGGGAAGCAGTAGCGACGCGGCTATGGGAAATAAAATAATCGTCGTCAACCACGGGAAATTAGCTATATTCATCACAATCAGTCAGCAATTAAAATCATGTTTGGCAAAAAGTCACAGTTAATAACTAACAGCTTTTTGGCAATTTTCCCTTCATTGTTAGGTTGATTTAATTAAATTGACAATACCCCACCCTCCCAGATGCACTCTTAGACCACTTCTATCAGTCAGCATCTGACAGGTAAATTGCCCGCTAATTTGCTCAAGTTGAGCAATTATGGCATCTGTACGACATTAAATGGCAAATTTGTCTGAATCAGGATGTCCAGGATTATCTGGTGATAGAGTTTTGTTTAGTAAAATAGACTGGTAAGGTTTAAAAGGAAATTAGATTATGTCATCTCCAGCAATTACTACTGTAATTAAAATGATGGAATCTTTATCTGAAGATGCACAAGAAAAAGTTGCAGAACATCTGAGAGAATATTTGGCAGATTTGCAAGATGAACTTAAATGGGATAATTCATTTCAGAACACTCAAGAAAAATTGGTTGCATCTGCTCAACGTGCTAAAAAAGATATTGCAGAAGGACTTGCAAAACCAATTGCTAAATAACCAAATCTTTCGGAATCTATATAACAATTTCGATAAGAATTAATAGATGAAGAAATAGAAATTAACCCTGATGAAGTTTGGGGAAATATTCGTGATTATGTTCCAGGACGTGAGGTAATTTGGTGATTTGCTTTTCATCTAAAATCCTGATGGGTTTTAGAAATTTAAGCTGCATATCTAATGATTTCTAATTCTGCTCCTTTAGTAATTGCTAATTCTGCTTTTTCTAAAACCTGTTCGGTAACTGTATCACTTAAATAATATTCACCACAGTTATCACAAATTTCTGCGGGAACTTTTTTTAAGACAATAATACATTCATCTCTTTCTAAGGTGACGGTGACTAAACCGGGTTTGGTTTGTCCATGTTTACAAATTACGCATTTCATTATCTTTGTCTCCTAGTTGTAAAACCATCTAACCAAATATTAACATCAGGGATATAAGCTGTTACTACATATCCTGTATCTGTAACTTCATCGTAGGAAAATACAACATGAATCGGTTTACCTTCTACAAAATCTAATATTAAATAACTGGGATATGGTGTATCATCAGTATTTTCTTCTATTATTTGTCCATAAGCTATTACAGTTTCTACTTCTTTTTTACTGATGCGACGATAAAACATTTGCTGGATAGCATGGCGGGAGAAGTTGATATTTTGACAATACATGAATTATTTTTTAATCTTAATTAATGATAAATTAGTTTGTCTGAATCAGGATATCCAGGATTTAAGGATTTACAGGATTTTGTATGAATATTTATCTGGGGATATTTCAGGTTTTAAAGATTAGTTTTTTTCTACATCCTGAAAATGCTTAATTGTCTGAATCAGGATACCCAGGATTAGGGGAGTAACAGGATTTTATATGAATATTTATCTGGGGATATTTCAGATTTTAAAGATGAGTTTTTTTCTTCATCCTGAACATCCTTAAATCCTGGAAATCCTGATTCAGACAGTAGGGTGTGTTAGCGTTGCGTAACGCACTCTACAAAATTGGTGTAACAGTTTCTGCTAGTTTAAAATACAAAAAATAGTTTATCAAATAAGGATTCTTGAGAAAAATGGAGATTGGCGATAAAAAAGAACATAAGTATTCAACATTTCGAGTGAATTTTTATCATTTTTATCAAATGAAAATCCTAATTTACTTTGAATTATATCTGCGTCTGAATTAGGTAGAAGAGCGTCAATATATAACCGTTCCTTAACCGTTAGATTAGGTACATTTATCTTTTGTGGTTTTCCCCAATTAGTGTTACTAAGTCCCCATTCTTTTATATGAGTTCTATCAAAAAAATTAGTTTCTTGTTCCTGCTCTAAAATAATGCCTGTGACAGTTAACATTTCTTGTCCGTCAGAATATGAGAAGGAGGTTATGGGTTGAAAATAAACATCAGGTATACCCTGAGTTGCTAGATTAGCAGCAAATTTTAGAACTAGACATAATGCTTCTGGCAACCTCTTTTGTGTCATCATATCTGTAGTAACTTCAGCAAAGGGGAAAATATCTCCTAATCTTCTCCTTAACTCTTCTAATCTTGATTTTTGTATTTCATCTGATTTAGCTCCTGGCGGTGCTTGTAGATAGGAAGCAGCATGGGCATTTAATGTGATTTTTATAACATCCAATGGAATAAGTTTATTAATGATAGTTTGAAATTCTTCGATTTGCTTCCTTAAATCGGATGGTTTTGTATAATCTAACCAAATAATAGTTCCATCAGTTCTTTGAAAATCATTGATAAAATCACTGCTAGTTTTCCTAAAACAGTTAATACAATTATGAGGCTGGTTAAATTGCTGTCGCTTATATACCTCTTCATCCTCTTCTATTGAAATCATCTTGGAAATTCCAAAATAAGAGTGGATATACTTAAAATCTTCCAATGAATGACCACCGAAACCTATATAACTATACTCACAAATATTACAGAACTTGTCAATTTTTGAGAGAAGTTCCATGAAGGCATATCTGTCAATTGCTTTATTCTGTCGTAGGTGATAGGGAATAGATGCACCACTCATTATTTTGCTTCTCCCAAAATTCTTTCAAAGCACTCATTACCAACTTCTGATGCTTCACGTTCAGAGTCTTCAAATAAATATTCAGCAACTATCTCAATTTCTTTTGAAGGTCTTGAAAAGCTTATATTCTTTCTTCTAGTTCCAGTATTTTGAGTTTCAGGAACGGGTAGGTTAGGAGTAAAAGTTCTTTGAGTAGAAAAGGATTTACTCTCGCTAGTTCTTCTTTTTACTGGTTTCCAAGCCTCTTCAGGTATTGTCTCGAATATCATATTTAAATCAGCAGTCTTAGCGTTACTTGATATTTCTCTTTCTTGAGGAATATTTTTCTTCCACTTGTTAGTATATGAAGTAAAAATTCTCAGTCCTTCCCGCATGAAATCCTTCACATATAAATATATTTCAGAAGATGCATCTATACCTCTTTTTGTAGTTGTAATAGGAAGATTTCTTGCATCTTTACTACGAAAATGTACCACACCTGAAATAGCAATAAATTGAGGGTGATAACTAGGAACTGTTGGTTCACCCCAGCCAGTCAAACGTGTTTTGTCACAATACAATACTACTCGATCATTACAAATGATAGTCCAACCTGCTGTATTACTACTTCGTCTGATTCCTTCTGTTTCCTCATTTACTTCATCTTCACTAGCTATTGCTCTATAAAAACCGATTGCCAGCTTGATTTCCACTCCATCTTTCTGAGCTTCATAAAGATATGGAGCAATGGCAACATTATTTTGACTATTTATTTTCTCAACACCATCCCAAAGAAGATTTAGAGATATTAGAGGTACTTTTTTTCCATTTACAAAAACAGTGAAGCCTTTGTTCATAATATAGCTATAGTGATGGGAAATTTTTCCTGCAAGGGAGTCAAGAAGAGTTGATTGCGGGGATGAAAATTGTGTGATAATCCCAGGACGTATATGTGTTACTTCAATTGCCGTACCATTTTCAGCTAGAAAAGGTTCTATTTTTTCGATGGGTAATTCCCAACTATCAGAGATTAGCCATTCGGGAGCAATTGTTACTTTGAAGGAATCATTTTCAGTTTGAGATGTTATTGTACTAGAGCAACCCATCTTGAAGATAGCTCTTTTCATACCAATACCATAAGTACCAATAGTGTAAGTGTTACCATTAATGATGTCTGTAGGTCTTCCCATTCTAAAAGCATACTGTTGAGCTTCTGTAGGAATACCTCCACAGTTATCCTCAATTTTAAATCCTTCACTTGAAAATGTTATTTTTGCCCAAAAATTTTGATATGGCTTATCTGAACTTGGACGATCTTTAATAATGCGTTGTATTCCATCAATACAATTATCTAGAAGATCAAGAATTGAATCTTCTAGATCAATATCACGAGTAAGCATCTCTACAAAAAAGTTTTTGGTAGGTGATGCATCTACTTGATTTGGTGACTTTGCCTCATTATCTGAAACCATTTTGAATCCTGATATATATCTAGTAAGTCTATTAAAGTAGCCAAATAGTGTCGTTGATTTTGCTAATATACTTTTAATTATCTGATTTTTTAGTATCTATTCTTAAATTTCATCTATTAAATTTGTACTCATAGCATGACTAATGACCATAAAAAACAATCTAGGGGCGGACAAACCGCCCCCATTAAAATCAGGTAACACCAAAAACGATCACCAAGCCCAAAACAGCCCCAAAAACAATCAGAGCATAGAATTGAACCCGACCGCTTTCCAGGTATTTCAGACCTTCACCACTAACCAAAGTAAAGAAACCAGTTAAATTAACCGCACCATCAACAACGCGGAAATCAACTTCCATCACTTGTCGAGCGACACGACGCAAACCAAGCACAAACACACGATGATAAATATCGTCAAAATACCATTTATTCAACGATAACTCATACAGTGGTTTGATTTTAGATGCGATCGCAGCAGGGTCAATTTTCCGAGCCAAATACATCAGCACAGCCAAAGTAATACCCACCACAGAAATAGCAATAGAACTACCCGCCATAATGTAAAACTCATGGGGGTCAAATTCCGCTGCTTTTTCCATCACTTCAGCCAAACTTTCGTTAGGAGAATAGATGAACTGCTCAAAATAATTGGCGTAGGGAGTACCCGTTAAACCAATTAACATCGAAGGGATAGCCAACACCAACAACGGTAGAGTCATCGTCCAAGGAGACTCATGGGGAGAAGTGCTGTGTCCGTGGGAGTCGTGAGAATGACTATCCAGTTCGCCTTTTTTCATCGCCCCTGGACCAAAGTTAGGCGCTAATTCAGCAGCACCTAATTTTTCAGCAGCCGCCGCAGCCGCATTCTTGAGTTGGGTTTTGATTTTCTCATCATTACCCCGGAATTTGCCTTCAAATGTCGAGAAATACATTCTAAACATATAAAAAGCAGTAATCCCAGCAGTTAGCCAACCAATGAACCACAGCAGGGGGTTAGCAGCAAAAGCTGCACCGAGAATTTCATCTTTTGACCAAAAACCAGCAAAGGGAGGAATACCGGAAATTGCCAAGCAACCAATTAAGAAGGTGATACCGGTAGCGGGCATATACTTACGCAGTCCACCCATTAAACGCATATCCTGCGCCAAAACGGCATCATGGCCAACCACGCCTTCCATACCGTGAATTACCGAACCTGAACCCAAGAATAGCATTGCCTTGAAATAGGCGTGGGTCATGAGGTGAAATAATCCCGCACTGTAAGCACCTACTCCCATCGCCATTACCATGTAACCAAGTTGGGAAATGGTGGAGTAAGCCAAGCCCTTTTTGATATCGTTTTGGGTCATAGCGATAGTCGCGCCCAAAAATGCTGTAAATGCTCCTGTGAAGGCGATCACGTTCATAGCTGCGGGAACGTGTTCAAACACTGGGTACATCCGGGCAATCAGGAATACACCCGCTGCCACCATTGTTGCCGCGTGAATAAGGGCGGAAATGGGTGTGGGACCTTCCATTGCGTCTGGTAGCCAGACATGGAGGGGAAATTGGGCTGATTTAGCAACTGGACCAAGGAAGACCAAAATTGCTAACACGATAGCCAGGAAATTGCTCACAGAACCGGTTTCTACTAGTTCAGATAAGCGATCGCCCATAATCATGAAATCAAAGCTGCCTGTTGCCCAAAATAGCCCCAGGATGCCTAGTAATAGGCCAAAGTCACCGACGCGGTTCGTGACAAATGCCTTTTGACAAGCATCTGCGGCCGCTTTGCGATCGTACCAAAAGCCGACCAGGAGGTAGGAACACATCCCGACCAGTTCCCAGAAGATATAAACTTGTACCAGGTTGGGACTGACCACCAGACCCAACATTGAGGAACCAAACAAACTGAGATAGGCGTAAAACCGGACATAACCTGGGTCATGCGCCATGTAGCCATCAGTGTAAATCATCACCAGGAAGGCTACTGTTGTCACAATCACCAGCATTAAGGCTGTGAGGTGGTCAATAGTGTAGCCCATTGTCAGATGAAAATTACCTGCTGCTGCCCATTCCAGGGTACGGAGATAAGGCGCATGGCCTTGAAATTGACTCCATAGCAAAGCCAACGACAGCCCCATAGCTGCTCCCATCAGGGAGATGATTACCACAGCGTTAAGCTGCCGCAGGCGGTTTGTTACCTGATTTATCGAGATTAGCCCTAGACCGACCAGCATTGCTCCCAAAAGAGGTAATACTGGAATCATCCAGGCATACTGATAGATTACTTCCATCACTAACGCCTACTTTTAAAATTCTTGACTAAGTTAGGATAGTGCTGTAGCGGCTTGCTTTGCAGGCAACTATCCAGGTCGGAACTGTTAATAATTGTGACACACACCCTAGAGGATAAAATACCCCACCTAATGAGCTTTAGGTGGGGTGTTAAGCATGGTTTTAGATTTGAGGATTGAGAAATGGGAAAAACAAAGGCGGCAGACAGTAGGTAACAAGGGAGAAAATACCTTTTCCCTGCACCCTGTCCCTCTGCCTCTTCTGCTTCCAATCAGACTGTGCGGCACTCCAAGTCGGCTGTTTGGGGAATATTGTAAGTTTTATGGCTACTGCCGTAGTTGAGTTTAATTTCTGCTAATGCCAGACGCAAATCATCTCTACTGCGAAAACCTTCTAAGCGTTGTCGGACTATGCCTTTTTCAATGAGTAGTAACGTTGGTAGTGATTTAAGTCTATAGGTAGTAGATAGCTTGAAATTTTGATCGGCGTTAACTCCCACTAGTTTAATTTCGTCGCCGCATTGAGCTTGAAATTGCAGCAACAACGGGTGGATGATGCGACACAAGCCACACCAAGGAGCCTCAAAATTAACTAAAACCGGAATTGGAGATTCTAAAACTTCTTGAGTAAATGTCCGCTCACAAACCGACAACACCATGACGCCTCTTGATTTATAAGGTTTTTATATCAAAGTAACTAGCAGCAGCAGAGATTGGCAAGTCAGCCTGTTATGGTGTTGCTGACAAAAAAGCCAGCGCGACATTCACGGTGGCTCTTTTTGTTGTTCAACTCCTGATTGCTGTTTCCTCTCCAGGAAAGTAACTTGTCCAGCAAATACCAATCTAAAATCTCAAACCGACTGAGGAAAACCTCGCTGACAGCTATTTAAATTTATCCTACATTGATTTGGTGGCAATTGATAGGTCAGAATTTGGATTAAATTGGTATTTTTTGTTGATCTTGGGGATCACTCAAAACTACCATACTAACCTACTGGTTGCTACGATTAACAGCGGGTGCGACCACCACAGCAACGCCACAAAAATACCAACCCCTAAATATGCAGGTCGGAGAAATTCCTCCCATTGGAGAGATTGACGACCATCAAGAATTGCTTGAAAAGGAATAATTGAAGTTCGCTGTTTGACCGTTTCAAAGGCTTCTCCATAGCGGTTGCTCAATCGCCGATCGCCATGCCAAACCCCAAATAAATGGTGTAACACCAAACCCAATGATGTCACAATTGCAAAGGTAGTTCCTAGCCAAAGGCTATGAGCGACACACCAAATAACTTGTCCTACCATTTGGGGATGACGGGTAATACGAATAATTCCTGTCTCATAGAGATTGACTTGGGGCTTTTGAATAGCCGCAATTTCTAGTAGATTGAATGTAGCAGGATATAAAAATAAAAATGAAATCGCTGACAGCACCCAAATGAGAGGTTGGATTCCTGGTACACCTTGCACTTGCCAAAGTTGCCAGCCATCATAACGGTGATTAAAAAAGTAAGTGATTAATATCACCGCTAAGGGTAGGCTAACTAATGCAAACAAAATGCGATAAAGCCTTGGTCCAACGTATTTTTCTGCCCAAGGGCGCAAAGCGGCTCCTCCACTATGGGCGATCGCAAAAGCTAACTGTAAGCCCAGCATGACAAAATGACTGGAGGTAAACCAAGGATTCAGCATCATAGACACAACTCAATTAAAAATTAAAAAATCCAAAATGAAAGAAGCTAGTATTGGTAAGCATCTTAACCTTTAACAGATTATACACAAGAGGACTTTAGCCAAGATGTTGTGGTAATGTCTTTTCCGAGTCAAGCCTCGTAGTTGAAGTTGTAATAAATCATGCCCAGCTTATTGCTGTTCAGTTTGATTTATTGCCAAAATCGCTCCTTTCAAAGTTTTTGGGTTGAGCCTTATGTCTGACCTTCCTTTCACTTTAGATCAGTTACGCATTCTCAAAGCGATCGCCGCAGAGGGGAGTTTTAAGCGTGCCGCTGATAGTCTTTATGTCTCCCAACCAGCAGTTAGTTTGCAGGTACAAAACCTAGAACGCCAACTGGATGTACCTTTATTTGACAGAGGAGGACGACGCGCCCAATTAACCGAAGCAGGGCATCTACTCCTGAGCTATGGTGAAAAAATTCTCAGTCTGTGCCAAGAAACCTGTCGTGCTATTGAGGATTTACAAAATCTCCAAGGTGGTACTTTAATTGTCGGGGCTTCTCAAACTACCGGCACTTATCTTTTGCCGCGCATGATTGGAATGTTCCGACAAAAGTATCCAGATGTGGCAGTGCAATTGCACGTCCACTCTACCCGTCGCACGGCTTGGAGTGTGGCTAATGGACAAGTAGATTTAGCTATCATCGGTGGAGAAATTCCCGGTGAATTGGCAGAATCTTTAGAAATTGTTCCTTACGCAGAAGATGAACTGGCGCTGATTTTGCCGACATTCCATCCCTTTGCTAAACTCGAAACAATTCAAAAAGAAGACCTATATAAACTACAATTCATTGCCCTCGATTCTCAATCTACTATCCGTAAAGTCATTGATCAAGTATTAGCGCGCTGCGAGATTGATACCAGGCGTTTTAAATTGGAAATGGAACTAAATTCCATCGAAGCTATTAAAAATGCTGTGCAATCTGGTTTAGGGGCTGCCTTTGTCTCTACTTCTGCGATCGCTAAAGAGTTACAAATGGGTGTGCTACACCATACCCCTATTGACGGTGTGGTTGTCAAGCGAACCCTGTGGCTGATTGTGAATCCCAATCGTTATCGTTCTAAAGCAGCAGAAGCCTTCAGTCAGGAAATCTTACCTCAGTTTGCTACTTCTGGATGGAATGAAGATACGTTAAAATTACCACAAAAGGATTTAGTGGTAACTACATTGGATACCTTAACACTCAATTCCTCTGACGCAGACTGAACATTTTATCCAAGGTTAACAGTCACTAGTACCGCAGGGCAGAATTTAAAATAGCCTCACACCAGGGCTGGCGGCTACAAAATTCCAAAAGCCGATGAGATGAGCTTTTCAATGTTTTGTAGCTTGCTTCCCCGTAAGAATATGACAGCTATATTTTTGCCAAGCTGTACTAGTCAGAAGAAATCAGCTTTTGACTAATGACTAGAAACAAACATGGAAGTCTACTGCACTCGTCCACATTGCTCACGCCCAAAAAATTATTTTGCTGATTTAGATGATATTACAACTTTAAAAACAACCCAGCAAAAATACTGCACAAACTGTGGTATGCCATTAATTTTGCGTGACCGCTATTTACCAATTAAACTTTTGGGACAGGGAGGATTTGGTGCAGCTTTTTTGGCAATTGATCGGGATACTCCGAGAATGCGTCAATGTGTGGTTAAGCAATTTCAGCCTATGGGCAATTTAACAGAAGAAACTCTAAAAAAGGCCAGAGTCCTGTTTACACAAGAAGCAGGAGTTTTAGAAGAAATAGGTAACGAACACAAACAAATACCTAACCTATTTGCTTTTTTTACTATCACACTTCCAAGTTTGCAACTAAATCAAGCAGACCAGTTTTTTTATTTAGTCCAAGAATATATTGATGGGCAAAATCTCGAAGAAGAATTAATTCAAAATGGTAATTTTTCCGAAGATAAAGTACTAGAAATACTCAGAGAAATTCTCCCAGTACTCAGGTTTATTCACGATAGAGGCATTATTCACAGAGACATTAAACCCTCTAATATCATGCGTCGTCGAGATGGTAAACTATTTTTGCTGGATTTTGGCGCAGTTAAACAAGTTACCAATGCTCCTTCTGGTTCCGCTACTTCCACAGGAATCTATTCTATGGGATTTGCTCCCCCTGAACAGATGTCAGGAAATCAAGTATTTCCATCTACAGATTTGTACGCTTTTGCGGTTACTCTCATCACTTTAATGACAGGAAAAGAAGCAAGTCAGCTATTTGATGCCTATACTAACCAATGGAAATGGCGAAGACAAGCCACTGTCAACGACAGACTAGCGGATATTTTAGACAAAATGCTGCTCCCGGCCGCTAGTCAACGCTTTCAGTCAGCAGCAGAAGTATTGGAAGCTATTATTGCTCTCTCAGTTCCTCCACCAGTATTACAACAAACACAACCACCTCAAACACCAGCACCTCAGCGGAAAATAACAGTTAAACCAGCTTTTACAACTTGGGAACTATTAGCTGGGGCTGCTTTTAGTGGTTTTGAAGGAGCATTAATAGCGATCGCTCTTTTTAGTTTAGTCAAAAACCCCATCATTACTTTAGCTATTTCCATTGTGATTTTGAGTGGTTTGATTTTGGCTCAAACCAGACGCTGGTTGGAAAAATTTGACTTATTAATTATTCCCGGAATTACTTTGGCAATTATATTTTTTATCCCACTTTTACGGAGTAGCTTGGGCATTCAGCAATTAATGATTTTAACAGTTACATCTGCACTAATCGCCATTGCTATAACAACCATATTTCGACTAATTTATAAATTACTATCTTCAATAATTTAAACAATACTAAATGTTGAGAAATTAACTTATGTCTCAAAAAAATGAAATTAAAGTTTTAGTTATCTCTTTACTATTAACAACAGGTTTAATAGGTGGAGGCATTTGGTTGTTTATTCATAGTTCTGGCGTTAATTTTAGTAGTAATACCGCTGCCAATCAAACAAATAACGGCAACAAATCAATTAGCGAACGGATTAGTTTTGGGGATAAATCCTTAACTCCTGGAGAAATATCTTCAGCTAAAAAAGACGGCATCCAGGCTTTAGCTAATAAAAGTTATGACAAAGCAATTGCCGATTTAACAACATCTTTAAAACTCAAACCTAACGACCCAGAAGCGCTAATATATCTGAATAATACCAGGATTGGAAATAGCAAAAGTTATACCATTTTTGCATCACTTCCAATGGGAACAGATCCCAATGCCGCTTTAGAAGTTTTACGGGGTATTGCTCAAGCTCAAAATGAAATTAATGCTGCTGGGGGAATTAAGGGAGTTCTCTTAAAAGTAGGCATAGCTAACGACGATGATAATCCAGAAATATCTAAACAAATTGCTGCCAATTTAGTTAAAAATTCGGAAGTGTTAGGTGTAGTTGGTCCTAATACAAGTGATGCAACTTTAGCAGCAGGTGCTGTCTATAACTCCGGAGAACTTGTAGCTATTTCTCCTACCAGCACTTCAGTAAAACTCTCTAACTTTAGCCCCTATGTTTTTCGCACAGTTCCCAGTGATTTTATGGCTGCTAGAACCTTAGCTAACTACATGGTAAAAACCTTGCAGAAAAAAAAAGCTGTAGTTTTCTTCAATTCTCAAAGTAACTATAGCCAATCTTTAAAATCTGAATTTGTTTCTTCTTTGGCTTTGGAGGGTGGACAAATATCAAGCGAGGTTGATTTATCTCAGGCTAATTTTAGTGCAGCTAAAAGTGTAGAACGGGCAATTAAAGAAGGAACAGAAGTGTTGATGTTAGCCGCGAATACTGAAACTTTGGACAAAGCACTGCAAGTAGTTCAGGTTAATCAGAAACGCTTAACTTTACTGGGAGGTGATGATGTTTATACCCTCAAAACTTTAGAACTCGGTAGAGAACAAGCAATGGGAATGGTAGTAGCCGTTCCGTGGCATATTGATGGTGAAACCAAATCAAATTTTCCCCAAAAATCTCGACAGTTATGGGGTGGTGATGTAAGTTGGCGTACTGCCCTGGGCTATGATGCTACAAAAGCCTTTATTGCATCTCTAGAAATTAATCCCACCCGGTCTGGAATTCAACAAGCTTTAGTGTCGTCAGATTTTACTGCTACAGGTGCTTCTGGTGCAATTCGCTTTTTACAATCAGGCGATCGCAATGCCCCAATTCAACTTGTAAAAATTATTTCCGGTAATCGTTCCCGTACTGGATATGACTTTGAGCCAATCCGAAACCAGTTAAAAAATTAAAAAACTAAAAAATCTATAGCATTCCTACCGTTGATATCTATCTAGAAAAGCTCAAAAACCGAAGTATGTAACGAAAAGTAAATTCGCCCAAAAACTTCTTTTCTTCTGCCTCTTGCCTTGTAATCATCACAATTTGTAACGCTGACCTACTTACACAGGCAAGATCAATAATTGGAACCACCGACTTGGTTCCAATCTGCCGATCAAGCCCTGTTCACACCGTGTTAATCATGGGGTTACAGTTTAACTTTTTTTCCAAGACATTTTGGGTGGTCAAGCTTTCAGTCCCCAAGTAGAGTTTGTCTCCACGACCACCCAAGCCTTAAAAAAGCTGGCTGATAGTCCTGGTGGCATCTATTACGCTTCTGCCCCAGAAGTGATTTCTCAATGTTCTATTAAACCCTTAGCTTTGGGGGGAATGCCAGGGCAATACATTGTTCATTACCAAGAATCATTTGTTGTCCCTAATGAATGTCTTGATCAACACAACAAATTGAACATTAAGGCTTTCCAATCAGGAGAATACCCGATTACCCGAAATCTGTTTGTGGTGGTCAAACAGGACGGTCATAAATTATGAGCAAGCAGGTTTTGCTTACGTCAATTTACTTTTAACAGAGCAGGGACAGGAACTAATTACCCAGATTGGGTTTGTTAAAATCCACTGACTCCTGCTAGTTATGGCTTTGAAAATAGCAAGTACCAACTTATATGCTCAGAATGTGGCTTCTAACTTTGCTTTAGTTGGCTCTGTTAATTGATTCTGCTGGCAAGCAAATCAAATTATCCCCTTGAGTGAGGATGAGGCCGCGTTGACGCAATTTACCCATCAAGCGGGTAACTGTGACACGAGTCGAACCAATTGCGCTGCCTATTTGGGCATGGGTGAGAGGAAAGGGTAGGCAATAACCACGAATTACATCGGGATCAGTTTCGCTCATTGCTGGCTCCCCATATTCCTCAATCAACAAGGTGAGAAATCCTAAGAGTCGGTCAATTGTGCGCCGTTGTCCCAAGGCACTTAACCACAAGAGTTTGCGCTGGTGTTGATATCTAAACGCATCCATAACTTCACGACGGAAGTGAGGCCAGTTATCTAAATCATGCCAATACATCCATAACACCGCAGTTTGGTCAACGTGAGCATAAGACTGGAGTGTAAAAGGCGATTGAGCAACGATCTCAAATGGTTGTCCTGCTCCCACAAAACCCAAAAAGGCTTCTTCTGGGGTTCTGTTGATGCGTCGAGATGTTAGTTGACTGGCAGTAGCACTAACTTGGGCTGTTCCTACCATGCGGATTGCACCTCTTTGCACTAAATAGAGCAATCCAGGTCTAGCTGGAATACGCTCATCTTTGCTGAAGGTGCGGCAGCGGTAGTGTTCTTGAGCCCAATCAAGAATTCGTTGCCAAGTGAGAAAAGGCCGTGATGCCTCGGAAAAAGAGGATTGAGATTGCATAGGTAACAAAGAGCGTTCGGCTGAATACAAAGACGTAATAAAAAGGTGCAAGGAGTGTCTTTGTGTTAACAGGGTAGGCTTAACGCCTAACAGCGTCAGCCATGTAAAGTGTAGAAAGCGGATTTGCCCTCTACTCTTCTGTTATACTTCTTACTGTACAATGAAGGTAGTAAAGTTTACTCATGATTCATCGATTATTCATGAAATTTTATCCTACTCTCATTTTTCTTTACCTAGAGTTAACTTCTATCTAAAGGTGGATGGAACAGGATAAAATATTCATATCCACAAAAGTTTCCCAAAGATCTACGTGCATCAACGGCTACTTTTTAAGAAGTATACATCAATTAAACATTTAGTCTATATCCATTTCATGAATTTTCTAAGTGATTATACTAATCGTGGAGAAATTCTATGCATAGAGGATATAAAAATTCCTCTACATCAAGGTGGAGATCATGAAAAGATTTTGTATATTTCCAGTCTTGCTCTGAGGCTATCAACCAGTGATAATTCAAAAGCTATGGAAATTGCTTGGGAAATTGCTGCTTATTTATCGGCAAACTGTGGCGAAATTTTTAGAGTCAAAATAGTTCCCCCTGCTTGGGTTTGTATAGAGCTTACTCATCCTACTCTAGCAGATTGGCTGCACAGTATTACGGTTGAAAGTACTGGATTAAAAAGTGTTAAAAGTAGTTATCAAACCCAACATACTGATAAACTAGTATTTACTATTCAATATACTCATGCACGCTGCTGTTCATTATTACGATTAGCTCACCGAGAGGGCTTAATTGAACTTGTAGATGAAAGTATGAATTTTCGTTATTTTCAGTCCGCACAATCTATACCGTGGCTTGATCATGATCAAAAATTGCGTTTCCATCAACCGGATGAATTTCGTCTCATTCACCAGCTGATAAAATTGGTAGACGATTTGGTATATCCTGATGCCATGAGTGTAGTCAACTGGGAAAAAGCAGGGCTAAAATTGAGCCAAGCTTTTGATAATTTTTGGTGTAATTGCCGGATTTGGGGTGAAGTGAAAATTAATTCATTGGCATTAGCCCAAGCTAGACTGGGATTGCTGATAGCTACTAAGTTGGTGTTAAAGTCTGTATTAGAGGCAAAATTGGGGGTTTTCGCACCTCTAGAGTTATAGTTACCATCATTTTTTCCAATATCAAAATAAAAATTTTAATTACGGATATTGACTCAATAAATCTCCTCGGCTATAGTAGCAGGTGTGTGAGGAGCGAACCAGAAAAGACACCGAGACGAAACACGGCCAGTCGTCGGTGTCTTTTTTGATGTTTACAGTAAAAACTTTTTGATTGCTACTGCCGCTCCATTTGCTTCTACATTAGGAGCTACCCAATTAGCGATCGCTTGAACTTCTGCTGGTGCGTCACCCATAGCCACTCCAATACCCGCGTATTCTAGCATTTCCACATCATTGAAGTTATCGCCAATAGTCATGACGTTAGCGCTTTCTAATCCCAGCAATTCTTCAGCGATATAGCGGACAGCAGTTCCTTTATTCACAAAGGGGTTAGCCGCTTCTAAAAAAGTGGCAACAGATGTGGTTAAATATAGTTCTGCGGGTGTGTATTGAAGACGTAAATTCCCTAAAAGTTCGTTGATGATATTGACATCGTCACACAAAGCTAAAACTTTGGTGGGTTCATCAGTTAAGACTTGACGCAAATCACCGACGGGTATGGGACTAACACCGCAGCGTTCTGCATAACTTTCAGTTTCTTTAGTCATTTCCCGCACGTAAAGTTTGTCATTTACGTAGAAATGCACAGAAAGTAAAGAACGCAATGGCGGCTGTTCAAAATAATCTAGTAATTGCTGGGTAATTTTCCGAGAAACCGGTAAATGACGATGAATTTTTTGGTTCCTTGGTTCTTGAATCCAAGCCCCTTGATAAGCTACTAATGGTAGGGTAGATTGAATTTCTTGATGAAACCGCAAAGCTGAACAATACATTCTCCCCGTAGCTATGGCTATTTTAATGCCTTTGGCTTGTACTGCTGTAATGGCTTGCTTGACAACTTCACTCACTTGATTGTCATGTCCAGCAATCGTACCATCTATATCTAAAACTAATAGCTGAACATCTTTGACATTTCCTGTCTGATTGTGGATAGATGTAGAATTGGTAGATAGTTTGTGCATAAATTCCCCAGCTTTGAAGTGCTAGTAAGAGATTAGCAATCTCTGGTAGACAATGGGGAGTATTCTGGGTAAAGAAAATATTTTGCCTAAAAACAATAATTTATCGCATCTTGTAGACACGATAAAAAAAGATAACTAAATTAAATAAAATACTTACAAAATTAACTATTCAAACCTAAAGTTTCTAATTGGTGTGGTCAAACTACCCATTGTATAACCTTATTACTTTGAGATTTGAAATCGGCTTTTTTTGCGTTGTGATAACATACCAAAACCAGCAACTAAACCAAATCCCAGTAAAGTAGAGGGTTCAGGTACTTGAGTTGAGTAGGGACTATCATAGTTATATGTAACTTTCAGTGTTCCTTTAGCATTTGTATTGATCTGAGAAACAATATTACCAGATCCTGAAACGCTTGATTTAGCTGTAGCTGAAAACAAAAAGTCTATATTTCCAGAACCAATATATGCGGCTAGGTCATATAGGTCACTAGTTAAAGTCGTGTTTTTATATTCCGAGTCCATGATGTCATTAATTGTCTTTCCAGAAGTGCCACTAAAATCAATTTGTCCATCAAATGCAGTAGCTTGGTAAGATTCACTATTAGTGGGCTTGATGAAAAACAACTGATTGTTATCCTGGGTTAAATACATATCTGCACCAACATTTGCTGTGATTGTAGATGAAGATGCACTGAGGCTTTCTAAGCCTGCATTTGCCTTGATAGAACCAGTAATTTCTAGGAAAACACTCGTCAGTGTACCTAAAGATGAGTCAAATTTTTGGATACTGAGTGTTTCACTAAAATCCGTTGGAGAATAATCACCAGAAGAAGCAGTATAAGAGAGGGAAGCTGCATTTGCAGTTCCGGCGGTGGCAACAATTCCTGCTAAGGTAGTGGCGGCTGCTAAAGTGCTGATAAATTTAGAGTTCATAGGTAAATTGTTGTGTTAGAGGAATTGAAATATAACTAATTTATAGCTCTAAAACACTGATTAGCGCTTTCGTAAATCTACTCAATTAAATCTAAAGTTTTGATGAGGATTCCAGTTCAATATTTTTGATATTCTACTTAAGTAGTATCTACATAAGAGAAAATACTATAGTAAGCATTTTTTATTTGTGAAAATTACAAAACTCAGATTTCCTACTTCTCTAATAAGTCGGGGATATTGGGGATATTATTGTTCATGTCATGACATGACTACAAATATTTAAGGGAATATTACTGACGGGTGAAAATAACCATCCAGTCAACAAAGGTTAAAAAGCTAAGAAAACTTGCTTTATTCTACGTAGGTATTATGTACTCAAGGAAAAATACTAGCTATAATAGGCTTATGTCTCTCAATTCCGTTAACAATTTGACTTCTCACTCTGCAATTACAAATAATCCTACGTTTATTCTCGTAGATGGACATTCCTTGGCTTTTCGTTCCTACTTCGCTTTTGCTAAAGGTAAAAACGGAGGACTACGTACAAAAGCAGGTATTCCCACTAGCGTATGTTTTGGCTTTCTTAAGTGTTTGCTGGAAGTAATAACCACACAACAGCCACAAGCAATTGCGGTAGCGTTTGATTTAAAATTACCAACTTTCCGCCATGAGGCTGATCATACTTATAAAGCAGGACGTGCAGAAACACCAGAAGATTTCATTCCCGACTTAGCAAATTTACAAGAGTTACTAAATGGGTTTAATTTACCAATTTTAACTGCACCAGGGTATGAAGCGGATGATGTTTTGGGAACTTTGGCACAAAAAGCTGCTGCTGCTGGGTATCGCGTGAAAATTTTATCAGGAGATAAAGATTTATTTCAATTAATAGATGCTGATAAAGGAATTACTGTTTTAAATTTTAGTCCAGAAGCATTAAAACGTTCTACAAATAGTATTACTGAATTTAGAGCAGAACAAGTTAAAGAAAAATTAGGCATATTACCTACACAAATTGTTGATTTCAAAGCTCTTTGTGGTGATAAATCAGATAATATTCCTGGGGTAAAAGGAATTGGTGAAAAGACAGCAGTCAAACTGCTAAATAAATATAATTCTCTTGATCATGTTTATGATTCATTAACCGAACTCCAAGGTACGATTAAGGAAAAATTGATTAATGGGAAAGAAAATGCTTTTCATTCTCGATATTTGGCGCAAATAATTGTCGATGTTCCTATAGAAGTTGATTTAGAAGATTGTAAATTAACAGGATTTGATAGCAGCGTTCTCACCCCAATTTTAGAGAAGTTAGAATTTAATAATTTTTTAGATAAAATCAACGAACTCCAATTTAAATTTGGTGGACAAGTTGAATTAAATCCTAAAGTAGATAAACTAGAAAAAAACAATATTGATGAAGATCATGATTTGTGGTTTTTTAGTGCTGCTGATACAACAGAAGCCAAAAAACAAACTGCTTCCCCAATTCAACCAAACATCATTAATACTGAAGCTCAATTAATTGATTTGGTGAACCTATTACAAACCTTCACTAATCCAGAAACACCTGTTGCTTGGGATACAGAAACAACTGCATTAGAACCTAGAGATGCGAATTTAGTGGGAATTGGTTGCTGTTGGGGAAAAGAAGCAAATGAAGTAGCTTATATTCCCTTAAATCATAAACTTGGCAAAAATTTAAATCAAGATTTAGTATTACAAACATTACGTCCAATTTTAGAAAGTGCTGATTATCCTAAATCTTTACAAAATGCTAAATTTGATCGTTTAATTTTCAAGTGTCAGGGAATTAATTTGACAGGAGTAGTGTTTGATACTATGCTGGCAAGTTACTTGATAAATCCAGATAGTAGCCATAATTTAACTGATTTATCACAGCGATATTTAGGATTAATAGCCACAAGTTATGTTGATTTAGTTCCCAAAGGTAAAACCATTGCTGATATAGATATTACTGCTGTTGCTGATTATTGCGGAATGGATGTTTATTCTACATTTGCTTTAGTCCCAAAATTGCGAGAAGAATTAGAAAAAACTCCGGCTTTAAATAAACTATTGCAAGAAGTCGAACAACCCCTAGAAGCAGTTTTAGCGGAAATGGAATATACAGGAGTGAGAATTAATTCAGATTATCTCCAAGAACTTTCTCAGCAGTTAGAAACAGAATTAGCAAAATTAGAAATAACAGCCACTGAAATTGCGGGAGAAAAATTTAATTTAGGTTCTCCCAAACAAATGAGCCAGATTTTGTTTGAGAAGTTGGGATTAAGTACTAAATATTCCCGCAAGATTCAAACTGGCTATTCTACAGACGCAGCGACTTTAGAAAAACTCCAAGAAGTTGATAATACTGGTTTTGTGGATGCGATTCTTGAATATAGAACTTTATCAAAATTAAAATCTACCTATGTGGATGCTTTACCAGTATTAGTACATCCAAAAAGTCAACGCTTACATACAGATTTTAACCAAGCTGCAACTTCAACTGGGAGGTTATCTTCTTCTAATCCGAATTTACAAAATATCCCGATTCGTACCGCTTTTAGTCGTCAAATTAGAAAAGCGTTTTTACCTGAATCAGGTTGGTTAATGGTAGCTGCTGATTATTCACAAATTGAATTAAGAATTTTGGCTCATTTGAGTCAAGAACCGATATTACTAAAAGCATATCAGCAAAATGAAGATATTCACACTGTGACAGCAAAATTAGTCTTTGAAAAAGAAGAAGTAACTTCAGAAGAACGTCGTTTTGCGAAGACAATTAATTTTGGTGTAATTTATGGAATGGGTTCTCTCAAGTTTGCCCGTTCAACAGGTGTAGATAAAGCGAATGCGAATGAATTTATTAAGCGATTTAATGAACGGTATCCCCAAGTATTTAAATATTTAGAGGGAGTTAAAAAACAAGCAATTGCTCTCGGTTATGTAGAAACAATTCTGGGTAGACGGCGTTATTTTGATTTTACTAGTAATAGTTTACGCGATTTTAAAAATAGGAATATAGAAGATATTGATTTGAGTAAATTAAAGAATTTAGGTGCTTATGATGCTGGGTTATTACGCTCGGCTGCGAATGCACCAATTCAAGGTTCTAGTGCGGATATTATCAAAATTGCTATGGTGCAATTACATGAGGTTTTAAAGAATTATCAAGCACGGTTGTTGTTACAAGTTCACGATGAATTGGTGTTTGAAGTTCCTCCTCAAGAGTGGGAAGAATTGCAACCACAAATTAAGTCGGTGATGGAAAATGCTGTAAGTTTAAGTGTGCCATTATTAGTAGATATGCGTGCGGGAGATAATTGGATGGAAATGAAGTAATATAGCAAAGTCATGATTTAACTTGGCGATAAATCCATAAATATTAGCGTTTTAAATTGCGTGTTGATTAATTTTTATTTTACGGAAGTGCAAATAAAACAAAAAGTTACATCTTTTAAATAACCGTTAAATAATTTACATGAAACTGACATGATATATATAGGTGTTTAAGTAGCTATCAAAAAAGCTGTTTGTTAATGTGTTATTTTGGAAAAATTTCCTCAGAAACAGTTTATTTCCAGACAAGTTAGCTACGACATCACTCCTAGTCTCGGTGTTTAAAATTAAAAATTATTGGGGTGTATATGACAACAACCAATATTCCCACACCATTGTCTTGTCCAATATTGTTTGAAGCAGAAGGTAATGCAACTCAGCAATACTTACAAGCAATGGAACGTTTATTATTAGTAGTTCAAGACCTTTCTCTGGCTCGTAGTTTACAAAGGATTATGGAAATTGTGCGGGTAGCGGCACGAGAATTGACGAAATCGGATGGAGCCAGCTTCGTACTTCGGGACAACGGTTGCTGTTACTATGCTGACGAGGATGCTATTGCTCCACTCTGGAAAGGTCAGCGATTTCCGATGAATATTTGTATTGGCGGCTGGGCAATGTTTAACCGTCAACCTGCGATTATTGAAGATGTAAGTGTTGATGAACGTGTTCCTCATGTCGCTTATAAACCGACATTTATAAAAAGTATGGTTATGGTTCCTATCCGCACTCAAGAACCAATCGGAGCTATTGGGACTTATTGGGCAACTCTCCATCAGCCTACCTTACAAGAAGTAAAAGTGTTGCAAGCATTGGCAGATGTAACATCAGTTGCAATGGAGAATGTAGAAGTTTATTCAGAATTAGAACAGCGAGTAAAAGACCGGACTATTGCTCTAGAACAAGAAATTGAAGAACGGAAAGCAGCTGAAGCACAAGTGCGTCATCTTTCTCTAACTGATGAGTTGACAGGTTTATACAATCGACGAGGATTTTTTGTAGTCGCAGAACAACAATTAAAATTAGCCCAACGCACTCAAATTCCTACCTGTTTAATGTTTATTGATTTAGATGGACTCAAGCAAATTAATGATCAATTAGGACATGAATTTGGTGATGCTGCTATTGTGGCATCTGCCAACTTAATCAACCAAACTTTTCGCAGTTCTGATACTTTGGGGAGATTGGGAGGTGATGAATTTGTGGTATTAATGCAAAGTAACGACCCCAGTGTAGAGGTAACGATTGGGCGACTACAATCTTCTATTGATGAGTATAATCTGTCTGGGAATAAGCCGTTTAATGTGTCAATGAGTATAGGGTTTGTGAGTTATGACCCTAGCCAACCAGTTTCGTTAGATGATCTAATTACTTTGGCAGATGAATTGATGTACCAACAAAAACGTGCTAAGAAAAAGCAATGAGATATCGAAATAATTATTTGTTACGGCAAAATTTGCGATCGCCATCATGTTCAGGATATTGCCAAGAATATGCAAAATGGCTGACTCCCTTGATTTGAGGAGAAAATTGGCGTAAAGCTGCCATCTGTGCTTCCAGGGGTGGACGATTACTAATTGATTCTCCCCATTTACCAGCTAAAGCTGGAATTATCTGTGTACCTGGTTGTGCCATACTCAAAACCCGTTGCACTTGCTCTGCAATACAACTAGCATTTGCATTACCACAATTTGCATAAGCCATAGGATGCCATTCTGAGGAAGGAGAAAAACGATCCCAAGGTTGCAAACGGGAATCATACCCTTTTCCCACAGCTTGATTACCATCTGGAAAAAACACTACTCCGCTGGGAATGCGTTGCTGCTGTGCTGGGGAACTAGCTAAAGCAACAAAATCTAGAATACCTTGCATAGCATGGGCTACCGCCAACTGCCATAATTCTACTTGTAAACCTGGTTGTCTGTCGGTGGCTGATAAGAGGGACTTTTGAGCGATTGAGGGATTGCGTCCTTCCCAAAGAGGTTCATCTTCTTGGGGATAAAGTTTATCAACTTGATTTATATCTCCTGCGGTGACATATCCCTTAGTTAAAAACCGCCGCATTAATTCCAATCCTTTGGAGTTTAAAGCCCTACGGAAAAAGGCTTCTTGGGTTGCGGGCGTAAATAACCACAAATCTGAAACTTTAGTAGCAATAGAGTTAATTCCAGCTTGTCGAGGATAGCGTACATAGTCAAAGAGCATACCATCAGGACGGCGACGTATTATCTCTTGTACCATTTGGTAATAGTCGTTTTTGGCTTGGTTGTTATAAGGATCAATAAATACTTGAGAGCCGTTATCTACAACTGCTAAACTGTTTTGTCCTTTACCATTACGAGCGATCGCATCTTGTCTGCTGGGTATCTGTCCGTAAGTATAGCCAAAATTGACGGTAAACATCCAAGCATAAACTTTCAAACCCCGTTCTTGACCTTTTTTAATTCCTGCGGCTAGTAAATCAGTCTTTTCTGTTCCCGGTGTGCGAACTACAGCCGGCCAAACTGTGGGATTAGCTGCTGCTGGCAATAATACCTGGCCGTCATAAAATGCTTCTAAATAAACTTGGTTATAGCCACGGCTAACAATCCGATCCATAATCTGATCAATTGCACCCGGTTGAGTATCGCATGGATACAACCGCAACCAGATAGCTTGGGTTTGAGGCCAATTTCGACTGCGACAATTCTGTAATTCTTGTGCGTGTTGTTTTAGTAATTTTTGGTAGCGATTCTGGCTATCTCTATTACCTTTAAGTGCTGATAAACGGAGATTTTCTTTTTCTTTGACGGTTTTTGGTGATAGCTGACAAGATTGTAGAATTACTTGCGCCCTAGCTGTTTGGTTCCCAATATTAGGAAGCAAAAAACTACTACTAAAAAGGACAGCGAACAGACTTCGCCAAAATAATCTTGGTTTTGTAACTTTTAAGGTAAAGTTAAACATATTTATTAATAGTCTCTCAAATAAATTTTGACGGATAAGGGAACGAACCACAGAGAGCGCACAAGTAAAGAAAAAGAGTTGTTCATGTCTTATTTAGGATGGCTATGGACTAACATTAGATTGACCAAATATTTATCAACCCCTATTAATAAAATTTATAAATAAGAAAAAGGCCAGTACAATTGATAACACAAAAAATGTATTGGAAAAATTGTTAAATGCGTCGGAAGAACTCTTAAAATAACTTTTGATACCTTTTAGGTTGTCATTGATATCTTGTAGACTCTGATGGATGTCACTAAGATTCTTCTCAATTGCATTTGGTTCTTTTTTTACATTATCATTTTGTTTGTTCATTGAACTTAGCTGCTACTTAATCTGATTACCACTGCTTTATTATTTCATATAATCCCCATTGATGACAACTTAAAAGCAAGTGAATTATATTAATACTCTAGCTACTAGAGTTTAGCAAAAATAAATATTTATTTAAAAAAGAATTAACATTTGAGCAAATAAGCTTTTTTACTACCTTTTGCTTTCTGGCGCTAAACATTAAAAAAAGATAGATAAATTTAAAATTGAAACCCCAGATTTATCGACATTTTGTATCAAGTCGCCAAGAGCCAAAAATGCAAAGTTATAAATTTTGACTTTGCATTTTTGGTTCTTGACAAAAATATATCTGATGGTTAGCCACCACGCTTCAGTGCTGTTTCCACGAGGTTTAACTCCTTCTCTAGACGACTTTTCAGTTTTTCAGGGACGGGACGATTTGGGTAGGAACTATAGTGACCAGCTAAGGCGTTAAGGGCTGTTCGTATGGTTGTAAATGAGCTAAGAGTAGAAACAGAATTAGCACGTTGATAACGAGCCGAAAAGTCATTAATTTTTTGACGTGCTTCAGCTTGAATTTCGGCTTTATTTGGGGAATCTTGTGATAAATCTAGAGCTTGTCTCATTGTATTGACTAGAGACAATGTGTCTTGACGATAATCCCCAGTCAAACTATCTGGGCTACCAGAACAGCCTATTAAACCAATGGTTACAACTAGAACTAGTGCAAGCAGACGCGACCAATAACGCTTCATATGCATTAAGTAAAACAATATGTAAATCAACGTCCATACTATCTTGGATTGGGATCAGTCAGTTATCGGGAACAGGGAACAGATAATTTAAACAGATCAGGACTTACGCAACTGGCATATTGGTAGGGTGCGTCAGACCTGAAATATCCTGCAAATAAACAGATATTTGATATCTGACGCACCATAAAATAGATGTTTGGTGTGACACTTGCGTAAGTCCTACAGATAATTTATTTGTTATCCCTAGCTCCTATTTTCCGATATAAGGTGTCCCGCTGTTGGTAAGGTCGTTTTAGGGATGCTATCGCACTTTGCAAGGTTTCCACCTCCATACAAGTACCACCCACAGCCCCTGCCATTGTGGTAATGTGTTCTTCCATCAATGTGCCACCGATATCGTTACAACCCCAATTTAAAGCTGCTGTCGCACCAGCTAAACCCAATTTGACCCAACTCGGTTGATGGTTAGGTATACAATTTCCTAAATAAATTCGCGCTACAGCAGTTAATAACAGTGCATCAGCTAACACTGGTTGATCTCTTCCCACACGACGACGTAAGGATTTGGGCGCTTCTTGTCCAACGAATGGTAAGACAATAAATTCTGTAATTCTAGCTGGGTATTCTTGCTCAATAGCATTTTGTTGGAGCGATCGCAATTTTTCTAAATGTCCAATTTGCTGTTCTGGGGTTTCAATATGCCCAGATAACATGGTACTAGTGGTATTTACACCTAATTTATGCGCTATACCAACTATTTCTAGCCAAGTAGCCGTATCAATTTTTTCTGGACATAGCACTCTTCTGACTTCATCATCTAACACCTCAGCGGCTGTTCCTGGCATGGAACCTACACCAGCATCCCGTAAAGATGTGATCACCTCAGTATAGGAAATTCCATCTAATCTAGCGATAAACTGGACTTCTTGGGGAGAAAATGCGTGTAAATGCAGATGAGGGAACTCCCCCTTAATGGTTTCTACTAACTTCAGATAATAAGGCAACGATTTACCGTTAATTTGCGCTTGTGGGTGTAATCCCCCTTGCATACAGATTTCTGTTGCTCCCCGACGCACCGCATCTGTGGATTTTTCCAAGATTTGCGCCCAATTTAACCAATAAGCATCAGTATCGCCATCATCCCTACGGAACGCACAAAAACTACAATGTTGCTCACAGATATTCGTAAAGTTAATATTACGGTTAATTACGTAAGTGACTGTATTACCTACTTGAGTGTAACGGAGTTTATCAGCTGTAGCCTGAATAGCACTTACAGCTTTTGGCTCAGTCTGTTTCAACAACATAGCACCTTCATGTGGTGATATATTATACCCTAATAAAGCACGGTCAAGAATTGCATCGAAAGTTATATTAGCCACAGTTCATCAAACGTAAACTACTTATTTAATTTTCGCAATAAATTAAAAGTTGCAACTTGTGATGTTATATTATTGACAAGCCATTGAGTTCTAGTCCGTCTTGTGAAATAACCATCATTTATCTTCTATTTTGACAGATAATTGCTAATTTATCTGCTTTGAAATTTGCTTGAGTTTTATGTATCCAATTGAATAAATATCGATAATAATCATTTTTCATGAATTTATGAATAAATTGAAAGCAAATACACCGTTCTTGATCATTCTATCTGGTGTAATTTTTTCCTTATACTTACTATCGCAAATTCCTGATGAAATTTACTTTAGTGGTGATGCTGGGCTGAAAGCACTGTTAGCAAAACAACTTAGCTCTGGTAAACTGCATTTTGATTTAGACTTACTAGCACCCCAATGGGTAAAAAATCTATGGGATAGCGGATTATATCCCTTTGAAGCCCCATTTAGTTATAAGATATCTAACCTTTACTATATTACATTTCCGTTTACATTTCCACTAGTAACTGCCCCGTTTTATGCCATGTTTGGTTTTAGAGGTTTTTATATAATTCCTTTAATCTCTACATGGATAATTTGGGTGATTTTTTATAAATTATGTCAGTGCTTTAAACTAGATTATTTAATTATAAGTATAGGTTTGCTTACTCTTATATTTGCTTCTCCACTGACCATGTATAGTGCTATGTATTGGGAACATACACTAGCAGTATGTTTAGCATTTAATGGCTTAGTGATTATTCTAACTAAAACAGAGGAAAATTTTTCAAATAAAGATGCCATAAGTAGCGGCATATTAATTGGTTTATCAGCTTGGTTTAGACCCGAATTTTTAGCATTAGTAGCTATTTTGATAATGCTAGTAATCGTCTCATATAAAATCAAACTTGATTTCATCACTATTATTAAAAATAGACAAATAATATTTATTGCTAGTCTTATCGCTACCATATTATGTTTCTTTGCATTAAATAAAATCATTTATAATCATCCATTAGGCGCTCATGCTTTCCAAGTAGTAGAAAACTTTTCACTACCAGAAAGATTATTAAAATCAGTGAGATTTTTTAATGAACTTAAAGATAGCCTACTTAAATATTTTCCGATCATCTACTTTGCAATTGGGATTTTGTTTATTTCTATATTTAGAATTAATTTGAGATTCCAACCTGTAATTATGCAAATATTACTAATCTCAAGTTTGTTTTTGTTGATAGTTCCCATACTTATTCCTAGTGATGGTGGTAAACAGTGGGGACCAAGATTCTTATTAATTCTCATACCATTATTTAATTTCATAGCAATATCAGGGTTAGATAAAATTTGGAAAATTAAACAATTTGGGTTCAGATATATCAGCATGGGAATTTTAGCCATACTATTTGTTTTAGGGTTTAATCTCAACATAATTGCAGGCACAGAAGCTGTTTATCAAAAAAGCAAACAAGAAAATCTTGATGTTCTGGACTTTTTGCGCCAAGATAGTAATAAAGTTGTAGCTGTAGCTAACCAGTATGTTAGCCAAAGTTTTGAAGCAATGTTTAACCAAAAAATATTTTTTCTCACAAAAGAGCCTGATAATGTGAGTAAATTAGGTTTAGCATTGCACGAACAAGGTTATCAAAAATTTCTCTACATATGTCCTGCTTATGATAAATGCTTCTCTTCTCCTAAAATACCTGATAAATTTACATTATTTGCAAGCGAGAAAAACTTGAGTATGCAGCTAAGAAACATTAAACAAAATAAAAAATACAGAATAGAAGAAGCAACGATTATTGAAAATAAATAAGAATAAATAAGAAACCTAATTTTAAAAAAGTAGCTTAAGAAAATGAAACTAAACTTAGCAATTTATAAACTTAATAAGTTTTTTTCCATAGAGAAAATAGCATTGATTGTCATTGCTTTAGCAGTTGTACTCAGAATTATCAATCTAGGAAGTAGAGAACTTTGGTACGACGAGGTTTTATCATTATTACTTTCTACGAGTAAAAATGATGCTTATAATACTCCTGGAGATACACCAGTGTTATTAGCAGAATATACATCCTTATTGCGTTTACCAATTGAAGCAAATCTACGCGACTTTTTCCTAACCATAGAGACTTTAATTAAGAGTTTATTAGGTGGAGAACCTCATCCACCATTATTCTTTTTAAGTCAACATTTTTGGTTGCGTCTTTTTGGCAATAGTGAAGCATCTGTGCGAAGTTTAAACACATTATTTAGCATTGCTGCTATGGGTGGGGCTTATGGTTTAGGAAAGCTTTTTTTAGGACATCGTGGAGGACTATTTTTTGCAGCACTGCTAGGAATGAGTCCATTTTATTTATTCCATTCTCTCAATATGCGGATGTATGCGCCCTTAGTCTTATGGGTCATCTTAAGTACATGGGCGCTGCTATATTTAATTGAACAAGAAAAATTGCAAATTACCCAAAACTTTCGCAGTCAATTGCTATGGAATGGACTTTTAATTATCTCCATTAGTGCGGGTCTGATGACTTTTTATTTATATGCCTATTGGCTGATAGTTTTAGGAGTATTGGTACTTTATTTAGATAGAACAAATTGGTTTAAACATGGCTTACGCTTAGGTACTGGAGTTTTATTAACAATGCCCTGGTTTTTATGGGGTACAATTAAACAACTCCGCAATGCCGACTTAAATCGTTTTGGTAAAGCTAAATCTGCATTACCTCCTTTATTAAGACATTTACAAGATTTTACTAACACTTTAGGTACTGACATACTTATAGGAGACTGGGCAACTAGTTTAGATCCAATAGTCATTACTTTATCTGGTTGTTTAGTAATTTTGCTATTTATAGGGTTTAGTATTCATCTGTGGAAACAACATGAACAGAAAAATTTAGGTACAGTTTTAATATTAGGAATTTTGCCGATATTACTAGCCTTAATGGTAGACATTGCCACTAAAAAATTTACCTTAGGATTTGGCTTTGGCAGAACAATGATCATTATTCTTCCTGGTTGTTTATTATTAATAACTTTGTGGGTAGAAAAAGCAGTTGCAAAACAATGGCAAACTCCTATAGCAGTTGGTTTATTGCTGGTGTATTTGACTATTAGCGTTGGTGATTTTAGTCTGCGGACACGCTCAGTTTTTCGCTCGGTTTCTGAATTAATTTCCCAAGACTGGAATCAGCCAACTTTAATTGCTATGAACTCCAAAGCTTGGGGTCATGTTATGCGTGTGGCTTATTATATTCCCACTTCTTACCCGGTGATGCTTCTATCTCAAAAGCCATCAGGACTAGCAATTTCTTTAGAAAAAGTTTTGAAGGAAGAACCAGCTAAATATTCTCGTATTTTGTGGTTAGATAGTGGCAATCCTTTATGGTCTAAATTGAAAACAGCAACGGAAGTAGAAAGCGAA
Organism: Anabaena sp. PCC 7108; assembly: GCF_000332135.1. Lineage (NCBI taxonomy): Bacteria > Bacillati > Cyanobacteriota > Cyanophyceae > Nostocales > Nostocaceae > Anabaena > Anabaena sp. PCC 7108. Next base: position 2,591,248 of record NZ_KB235896.1, on the reverse strand, counting down.
CAAAAAAAGATTCAAACAGTTTTGTTATCCCAGTTTCAGTTAAAGGAAACCCAAAATCTATCAGGGACAATGACTCTGGATAAATTTACTGCCAAGCTTTACACACAGTCTCTGAATTAATTTAAATTAATCTCAAGCCGCTTACTGGTGCAGAAAAGTTCACAAGGCTGGATATATGAGAAATTTTACGGATATAAGCATGATAGATTATACTTTTACCAAGTTGAATCTAGATTTTTAATGTCCAGAAATACAGATATTAATCAATACTTTCGCCATTTTTAGGTTGGGTTTTGGTTTCGCTACACTTCGCGTTCACGCAGGGATACGTGCCTCTACCAAACCTCCGAATCAAGGCTTTTTTATTTAGCGAAGGTCTTGTTAATCTTAATGCTTTGATGCTACTACAACTTTTACTACCATTGCTAGGTCTTTTAAATTTGAGTTATAGTGTGAAACATCGCCTAATTTACGGTACGTGTAGCTAAGTTTCCTAAGTTAGTAATATTTCAAAAATGTGAATAAAGGCACTTTCCAAAATTCAATATTTTTGTTTTAATGTACAAACAAAAACTTCATGAAACTTTAAGGAAATTCATTGTGTTCAAACCAACATCATGTTTAGTAACTTTTCTACTATTGGGATATTTTTTTACTGCTACTCCCTTGATAGCTCAAGCTGAGGTATTAGTAGCACAAGCCAGTAATCCAAAGTTAAAGGAACTGTTAGAAGAAGGGAAGAGGTTAGTAGATGCGGGTGATTATAATGGGGCGATCGCTCAGTATCAGGAAGCTGCAAAATTAGACCCCAGGAATGCCAAGATACATTCTGGGATTGGCTACTTATATGCTCAACAACGGAACTTTCAATTGGCGTTAGCTGCCTATCGTCGAGCGATCGCTATCGACTCCAATAATAGTGATTTTTACTATGCTGTCGGTTATATCAAAGGTAACCTAGGAGACACTGCTGGCTCAAAAGAAGCTTATCGCCGTGCTATCCAGCTCAACCGTGGCAATTTTAATGCCTATTTAGGTTTGGGTGTAACTCAAACCTCTCTGGGAGATTATGAATCAGCTATGTGGGCGTACGAACAAGCAATTAACTTAAACCGTAACGATCCCCGCACTTACGAGTTAATGGGTTCAATGTTCAAACAGCGAAGACAAACCCAACAAGCCAGCAACGTATTACAAAAAGCCAAGGATTTATATCGACGGACTAATGATCCAGATGGATTAGCCAGGGTAGAAGCCATGCTAAGAGAAATCGGCGGTTAATCCAATTGAGAATTTTTTACTGACAGCCAGCTAATTTTACTAGCAATAGGCATTCGCCAACCAGTACCAAAAGCGCGGTCGGTGATTTTCAGTCCAGGAGGTGCTTGTCGCCGCTTAAATTCAGCCCGCGCTACCATCTGCAAGACTCGATTAACAATTACTGAGTCATGACCATCTGCAACTATCTGTGCTGCTGATTCGTGGTTATGAATCAGACGTTCTAAGATATCATCCAAGATTTCATAAGCTGGTAGAGAATCTTGGTCAACTTGACCTGGTTTAAGTTCCGCACTTGGTGCTTTGGTGAGAATATTTTGGGGAATAATTTCTGTCTGGTTATGAGAATTTAACCAATGACAAAGAGAATATACGCGGGTTTTAGGGACATCTGCAATCACTGCTAAACCGCCATTCATATCACCGTAAAGGGTGCAGTAACCAACTGCTGTTTCTGACTTGTTACCAGTGGATAAGAGGAGATGACCGAACTTATTAGCGATCGCCATCAATAAACTACCACGAATTCGAGATTGAATGTTTTCCTCAGCAATACCAAACTCAGTTCCTGAAAATAATTCAGCCAAAGTGTGATCAAATCCCTGCATTAATTCCCCAATTGGTAAAATATTAGTCTTAATCCCCAAATTTTCTCCTAAAGCCAAAGCATCACTAATAGAATGTTGGGAACTATAAGGAGAAGGCATCAAAACACCAAAAACATTTTCCTTCCCCACTGCCGCAGTTGCAATTGCAGCTACTAATGCCGAATCAACCCCACCACTTAAACCTAAGATTACTTGAGAAAAGCGACATTTATGAACATAATCTTGCACACCTAAAACTAAAGCCTGCCAAATTTCCTCATCTTCAGATTCATTAGCAGGTGAAACAGAACCTAACTTTAAATCGCGCTGTATTTGATCAAATTCAACTACTAATAAATCAGGTTTAAAACCCTTAGCACGGCAGATAACTTTACCTTGCTGATTTACAGCAAAACTGCGCCCGTCAAAAATCAAATCATCATTTCCGCCAATTTGGTTAGTATAAATTACTGATTTTTTAAAATTAACAGCACTATGTTGCAGCATAGCTTCTCGTAACTTTTGCTTACCGACAGTGTAAGGTGATGCAGATAAATTCACAATTAAATCTACATCTAAATTTGATAAATCAGCAATAGGATTAACCGCATAACTACGTTTACCCCAAAATTCTTCATCATTCCATAAATCTTCACAAATGGTTACACCAATCTTGATATCATCTAAAGTGAAATAACTAGCTTCTAACCCAGATTGAAAATAACGATTCTCGTCAAAAACATCATAAGTTGGTAAAAGTCGCTTGTGAAAAAATTGTTTAACTTGACCAGCTTCTAATAAAGCAATACTATTAAATAAACTTTTTCCACCAGTAATGTGCGCGTCAGTATTTTTAACAACAGTTCCTACCAACACAGCTAAATTAGCAGGTAAATCCTGAGCTAATTGTTGTAAAGTAATATCCATAGCTTCCACAAAACTAGGATTTAGTAATAAATCTCGTGGTGGATAGCCACACAAAGAAAGTTCTGGTGTCAACAGTAAACGTACATCTGAAGACACTACATTTTCAGCAGCATCAAGAATTTGTTTAGAGTTACCAGACAAATCACCAATGATTGGATTAAATTGAGCGATTCCTATTTTCATATTAGTAATTGGAATATTATAAATAATGGCTTCCTTCTTCCCTCTTCCTTCGCGTCCTTCGCGCCTATCCCTACGGGACGCTACGCGAACGCGGTTCATTTAATCCATATTTAAATCAAATAAACACCAAAGGCTTATCCTTAAAAGGTGCAAAAGCCACAGCATCAAACTTATACAAACTAGCGGGACGACCTGCACCTCGTGATACTTTAATTCCAGTATCAGATAAAAACCCCAATTTAAGTAACCGCGCTCGAAAATTAGAATAATCAGAGAAATTTTCCCCTAGAACTGTTGTGTATAACTGATATAAATCGTTGAGAGTGAATGTTTCTGGTAATACATCAAAAGCTACAGGGCTATATTCTAATTTATTTTTGATTCGTCTGTATCCATAGTTAATAATTTCATTATGGTCAAATGCTAATTTGGGTAGTTTTTTCACAGGATACCAAGCAATACCAGCCACTTTATCAGCGATTAATTCTGCTTCTTCAAACCGAACTAAAGCAAAGTAACTAACTGATAGATATCGCACACCATAACTATCAATTTCTTCTCTAGGATCACGATTTGGTCCACCAAATGTATACAGTTGTTCTAGATACAGATTATTGACTTTAATTTTCTCTGCCATAATCCGATAAGCCGCATCTTCTAAGGATTCTCCTTGACGTACCAAAGTACCAGGAAGACTCCAAAAATTTAAAAATGGCTCTTGCTGTCGCATTACTAAAAGAACTAATAAGCGATTTTGAGCAGTATCTACAGAGAAAATCACATTATCAACACCGACTTTGAAATCAGCCAAAGGTTGTTGATTGATCGAATTTGAAATCTTTTTATGGTTGCGTTCTGGCATTTAGGCGTACAAATGCTTTTGATGAATATAAGCAACGACATGAGGTGTCAGAGTTTCGGGATCTTTTTGTTCACGAAAAGCGGTAGAAGAGACATCTAAACCAGTTAAACTAGCGATCGCTATTTTCCCTCCTAGCTGTTTAACTCCCTCTAAACTAGGATAATCTATGACATAGCCTGGTCGGGGAATCACCACTAGCTGTACTTGTTTTAATAAATCTTCAATATGATACCAACGTGGTAATTGATGCAATAAATCTGAACCAATTACCAAACTATATTCAGCATCATCACCCCAACGGATCTTAGCTTTTTCTAAAGTTTCCAGAGTTCTCCAACTACTCAATTCTTGTTCTAGAGTAATATTTTGTTTGGGCATATCGATATCTTCAATTAATAATTTTAACATGGCTGCCCGATGAGGTAAAGGCGTTTGTTGAGACTTAAAAGGATTATCCGCTGCCCAAACAGCGACCCAATCATAATCTTCAGATAACCATTTAAGAATTTCCTGATGTCCAGCAGTTGGTGGATCTGCACTTGTACCAAATAAGGCAATTCTCTTCATATTAACTTTGCCCCTTTTGTGTTTTTTATTGGTTGTTTTCTAGTCTCTTCTGTTAACTTCTGCAAACTATCAGAAATCTTTACTGTCACGGCAATCGAATTTTCTAATCTTCGTGTTTCTTCCGGTAAACTCGCTACAGAAGCAGCCGTACGTTGACGAATTGTGGCTAAACTTTCATGTGGTTGTAATTGTTTACCTTCTTTCATGACTAACTTTAATACAGATTCTTCTGTAACTGCACTTTCAGAGACTAATCCCAATCTATCAGCTTGTAATTTACTGCCCACAAATGAGCGAAAAATTTGCTTTCGTCCTGGATAAGTCAATTTGCCAATAGACTGTTTCATAACTGGAATACCATCAATATCGACAAGTTTATAAACTCCATTTACTGGTGTACCTGTAACTAGTTTAGTTCCTAGTCCATAACTATCAATTTGCGCCCCTTTTGCTTTTAGTTTGGCAATTTCCCATTCATCCAAATCACCACTAGCGAAAATTGATACATTTGGCAAGAGCGATCGCACTTCTTTTGATAAACTTACCAAATCCCCAGAATCTAAACGCACCCCCGTTAATTTCATTTCTCCAGATTTAACCTTTTCCGCTAATCTTTGAGCAGCAGCAACCGGATCATAAGTATCAATTAATAATGGCGCACCAGGAAAATATTGATGAAATGCAGTAAAAGCCTGTTCTTCACTGCCTTCTAAAGCTGATAAAGCCATAACTAAAGCGTGTGCCATCGTACCACTTGGTTTTTCACCTAGCTGTAGCGCTGCTAACACATTGGACGTGGAATCCAACCCCCCTGCTAAAGCTGCCCTCGCTGCCCATAAAGAAGCTTGGGGACTAAAAGCCCTTCTTGTACCAAATTCTAAAAGTGTTGCTTTTTCTCCCGCAATATCACGTAATCTAGCGGCTCTGGTAGCAATTAAAGTTTGATAATTTAGAGTATTTAATAGATAGGTTTCCACTAACTGCCCTTGCCAAAGTGGTGCTTCTACTCGCAATAATGGCTCATTAGCAAATACTGCTGTGCCTTCTGGTACTGCCCACACATCACCAGTAAAAGCGCTCTCTGTTAATAATGACCAAAAATGTTGAGGTGCATGGGTAAAAATGCCTGTCCCTTGTAAAGCCGCAATCTGCGCGGAATTAAAGCGGAATTTAGCCAAATATTCCAAAGCTTGAGTCAAACCCATCGCTATTAAATAGCCAAAACCTTCGGGTAAGCGTCTGACAACTAATTCAAAGCTGGCCTGTTTTTTTTCTATACCTTCACCTGTGTAACAAGCTGCCATTGTTAACTGGTAAAGATCAGTCAGTAAGCTATAGTCCTCTGCACTGAGATTTAATTCTGAGTTTTGGTAACTTTTCTGTCCATAATCCATATCTGGAAAGGTTGTCATCTGAGGACTTCCCCAAGTGCTGATTCTTTATGGTAGAACTTACCATAATTAATGTCAAGCCTTGGCGTAATTAATTGTGCTGACTTGCTTATTTAGTATTATTTAGTTTTTAATTTGGTATATATACGCAACAGGCAGTTCTAGAAATTTTTCTGCTGGTTGCTCAAAGGGTTTAGGGCTAATCACATCAAAATGAGGCCATTGATTATTGCCCAAAAAAGCATATTGGAATTTTGGATAAATCCGATAATTTCCAGATTCACAAACTTTTGATAACTTGAAGTTTTTCTTAGTTATATACCTATCCAAGTACTGAACTATATGATATTGTTCCCGCAACCGAATGTACTGTGGATCACAAATTGTCGAGTCATTCGGGAGTTGATTGAGAATATTAATCATATCGGGAATTGCGATTGCTTGTTCCTGACCAAACTTGGTATCTAAATATAAATAATTGAAATATAAATTGCTCATGCATGATGTAAAAATGCCCAGAGTCAGGAACCCAGTGATTAATTGATTAATAAATCTGCGCTGATAATCTATGTATGCTAAAGTCAGAACCGTGAATAAAATTGGCGCAAAGAATATCAACATCTTGTAATGGAAGAAATATTCTTTTTGATAGTTTGACGCAGCATAAAGATAGATAATCCAAATAGAAATTAGAGAACCTAATAGAGTTTTATTTCCTCTAAATTTAGTAATTCCTATAATTAGAATCAAAGCCAGAAAAACAATACCAATACTGCCATAGAACCAAGGGAATTTTGTAAAATAGGTCTGTTGCCCCAATTCTACATAGTTAAAAATTATCCGACTCAAACGATAACCAATACTTGAACCAGCATTTCCTTGATCATCACGATTAAAGATTAACGCTAGAATTTTTTTAGTATTACTTCCCCTACGAGATATCTCACCTATCCAGTAAGGGGTGAGAGTGATGATAGCAGAAGCAATCGCCAATCCAGGTAAAAACCATCTGTTAGAATGCTTGCGATTCTTACCTAGAAAAACCAGAAGACTGCCAATAAAAACAATAGGCATTACAAATAAAGTAGTGCTGTGTAAACAGATTAGCACAGCCAGGCTAATGCCATAGAGTATCCATTGAAAAGCCTGAATAGCAAGTGATTTTCCTCCTTCTAATAGGCGTTTATATAGGAGTGAAAATGCAAACAAGAAAAATGGAATTGGACTAATATTCCATTCAAATGTGCTAACAAAAACTTCAGAAAATATCAAACTGTACCATAATCCAGCTACTCCTGATAGCAATAATCGTTTAGAATCAGGAATATTTTCTAGAAGTTCATATATTAAAACCATGAATAAAAGAATAGCTAAAAAAGAGAATATTCCATTGGGAAAAACCTGTAAAGATGGATCAGCACCGAACCAAACGGCAGGAAAAACTAGATAATAGTACAGGGGTGGTAAACTGTAATTTCCTACGGAAGAAGACTGTCCTAGAGTAGGGAATTCTCCCGCCAACATTTTCATATAAACAAATGCATCTCTGATTTGATCAGGAGCCTGACCAATATCAAAAGTGGTATATCTAAACAGACTAATAATGCGGGTTAATATTCCAAAGGTAATCGCTAAACCAATCAGAGAGTAAGCAACAAAATTACCTGAAGGCAGTTTGTTAGTAATTGCTAATCTAGCCATGCTAATTTTTTCCTTTTCTTACTAGATTCCAAAGCATAATTTTGAATTCATAGGTTGGATCAACTTTGTTTTTCCAAACATCGCTTTTCTTAACCAAATAGTCTGGTTGCTGTTTAAGAAAGTCTTGTAGTATTAAGTCTGAATAATTGCGACTCATGATAAAAACGTCACTTGTCTCTTTAGGAATAGGAACTTGGGCAGATTGCATTTTCATATCCGTTTTGATCAGGTCTATAAACTCGAAAGATGGACCACCAATCAAAATTGGATGAGGAGATTGATTTATAACATTAGCAATAGCGGGAAAAGGAATACCATTATATTTATTCCACCAAATTTGGGATTGTGAGAAGATAAAGCAGGAAGCAATACCTACTGAAATCAAGAACATAGTTAAACTATTCCATAGCTGTTTATGCCAGAGTCTTTGAGCAGAAAATGATAACTTAGATGCCAGCAAATAGGCAACTGCTATTTGAATTCCCAAAAAAGAAGGCATCAAGTAACGGGCAACACCAGAACGTCTTCCTCCACCAGTTAAATCAGGTACTACCAAAGCCAGAACCGTAATGGCGATTAATAACAGAATAAATGACCAGGTTCGTCTAGGTGTGTGACGACAGAGGAAATAAATTGCATAAACAACTAGTAATGTAGTAGTGGCAATTCCTAAATAAAAAAAGCTATTTCGATAGGTGAAACTATAGTTGAAATCCATAAATAATCGGTTTACGCTTAAAAGCCAAGTTCTAACTAAATCTCCTGGCGGAACTTTCATTTTGACCCAACTAGTACCCTCATCTAATTTTGTGAAACTGGAAACGGCAGCAATTACCCAGGGGATAGTCATTAACCCTGTCATTAGAGCAGAAATTAGATAGGTACGAACTGTTTTACTAAACCGAAATCCACCATTCCAAAAAACGTAGATGCCATGTCCAATAGCAACTAAAGCAGAAAACATATAAGTGTAAAGACTCAACACCAAAGTCGCAGTATAGATTCCCCAACTCAATCGGTTGTTGAGCCGAATTGCTCGCAGTAAAGCAGCACTACTTAATAGAATGGTCACTATCCATAAACTTTGAGGACGGGCTTCTTGAGCATATGCTAAATGAAAAGGCGAAATGGCAATTAAAACAACGGCTATCCATGCTGGTTTAGATGATTCAAATAGCTCTTGACACAACCAATAAATACAAGGGAAAGCTAGTAAACTGATGATGGCAGAAAAACTTCTGATAGCTGCAACAGAACTGCCAAATTGCTGCGCCCAAGATCGCAATGATAGAAAATAAACTGGTGGAAGTTGTGGTTCTTCTGCTGCTAAACCTTTGACGACATCTACCCAGGTTCTTTCTGGTGTTAATTGCTGATATTTTTTTATATCTTCTATGCCAACTGAATAAGAGCCAGAAAATTGTTCTCTAATTTCTTGAAATCTATAACCAGCAATACGGCTTGATGTACTAGTTTCATCTCCCCAATAAACTTTTTTATCAAGATTTGTAAATCGAAATAATACACCAATAATTAGTAAAATAATAAATAATATTTTTAAAAAATTTAGAGAATCTCGACTTGTTATTAAAAAGTTTTTAAGTGTATTTTTCGACATAATTTTTTGTTTGGTATTCTGGTAAATTTATTGATTTCTAACCTAATATTTTGATAATTATAACTTTAGAAATTACATAGGAAATAACAAAATACCAGGTACTTAGAAAGATGCATCCAGATCGTTCATACAAGCAAAGCCTTTTATTTTAAATGGTGTAATCTCACAAATATATTTAGTGGTCTTGAGGTTCTTGCGGTTCTTTTTCATCTGATCCTTTTGATGAATTTAAAATCTCAATTCCTTTTTTTGGAAAGGTACGACGATGGCGATACCAAGTAGCTGTTAATACTAATATGCCTGTTAAAGACAAGGCTCCTATCAATGGCAAAAAATCACCTGTCCTAAAAGCCTTCAATCCGTAACTACCTAATAGTACAAAAGGTAGAATACCAGGAACAGTACCCAAGGCTGTACCTAGAACATAATCTTTAAAACTTACTGAGGTTAACCCAGCCGCAAAATTCACCAAACCATAGGGCATAATTGCGACTAAGCGAATAGCAAACATATAGAATACTCCCCCTCGACGCACCTCAGCATCCATTGCTTGCCACTTACCAGCTAGTCGTTTGGCTATTGCCTCACGTCCAATAGTCCGTGTAAATACGAAAGACACAATTGCCGCAATCATGGCCGCAATGCTAGTCCAGATAATTCCTAGTACTGGTCCGAAAATTGCACCACCAGTTAAATTTAGTGCAGTTGAGGGCAGAACCAGCATAGTTGCCACAACGTACAGAAAAATATAGATAATAGGGGCCCAAATACCAGCAGATTTAAGCCAAGCTTGTATTTGTTCTGGTTCAACACCTCCTAGTAGATATACTGCTAGTCCAGTGGCGATTATGCATATACCTATGATCAGGAAAACACCGATTCTAAAGTTCAGCATTTTAAAACTTAAAGATTAGAGCTATCTTAGTAAAAATTGGTAGGCGTGAAAATCAAAGATACAACTTTAGAATTTAAATGTAGATTAAAATACTGCCTATATTAAATTAAAAATTGCAATATCTTGTATAAAGATTAGCATAAAGTGTGTTTGTTAGTTACTTTTCTAGTTGACATCTTCATGGTTTTTTTATACAAGCTGGTTTTAAATCAAGATTCAGTAAAAAATATTCATGGCTTACGTAAATAAGCTGTGTGTAATCCTTGGATTTGCTGATACTAAACATATACTTGACGATAAATCATCTGTTTTATTTCCTCTGAATAACCTCTCAATGGAGTTGCAAATTTTTATAACCAACAAATTTACTCACAGCTTTGATGATCTATGGGATAATTGTTAATTTTTGAGTTTTCTATATTGGTTTGAGAAATCTGATTAGTCGAAGCTGAATTAGTCACAAAACCGTAGCAGTTACGCACTAAGTAGAGGGGACGACCTTTGACTTCTTCGTAAATTCGTCCAATGTATTCTCCAATTACACCCAAGGTAACTAGTTGCATTCCTCCCATAAACAAAAGTGCTACCATCAAGGATGCATAACCAGGAACATCAATGCCCAAAATCAAGGTACGCAAGAAAAGAAAGGCTGCATAAACAAATGCTATTAGTGATATGGCAAGTCCGACATAGCTCCAAACTTTCAGAGGGGCAACACTAAAAGAAGCAATCCCGTCAATGGCAAAGTTCCAAAGTTTCCAGTAATTCCACTTAGTATTACCTTTGTAGCGTTGTGGGCGATCAAAATAAATTGAAGTTTGGCGATAGCCTACCCAAGCAAACAGCCCTTTCATGAATCGTGTTCGTTCTGGCATTTGTTTGAGTGAGTCAACTACTTGGCGATCAATTAAACGAAAATCTCCAGTATCTGCGGGAATTGGTACCTGGCTGATACCACTAATTACCCGATAGAAAGCATTAGCAGTGAACTTTTTCAGCCAACTTTCACCCTGTCTGGATCGTCGAGTGGCATTGACTACATCGTAACCTTCTCGCCACTTGCTTACGAGTTCCTGAATTAATTCTGGTGGATCTTGCAGATCAGCATCGATGGGAATGATACCTTCGCCTCTGGCATAATCAATACCAGCAGTCAGGGCAACTTCTTTACCAAAATTGCGTGACAAATCAATCACTTTAATCGTGGGATTTTTCTGATGATGGGCAATTAGGCATTGTAGTGTGTTATCTCTTGAACCGTCATTGATACAAACAATTTCGTAGCTGGTATGCATAGGTTCTAGAACAGATATCAGTCGTTCCAAGAGGTAGTCAATATTTGCTTCCTCGTTAAACATGGGAACGATAATAGAAAGCTCAACTTCATTGGGTGGTTTCGGCATCTGATCTTCTCTAGATGAGTTCAACGGTGCAATCTTTAAGCAAAAAAGCTGAGATTAACTCTCATTATCTGGACAAGTAGTTTGAAATTGGTACAGAAGCTGCAAAAGGTAACAGATGCGATCGCTTGTAGCTTTGCTCATATCAATATAGTCACAGATAGGAGAATCTGGAAGACCGACCAATCATCCTGGTTTAAAAGCACAATTATCTGTAATGTTCAGTCAATACTCTTTGCCTGTCGGCACTATTGAATTAAGCAAGATGTAAGTAGATACCCTTGAGAGAATCCCATAGTTAAATTGATTTAGGTTAATTTGCTACACACTAACATACCGTAGATTGTAAGTAAATGAGGTGGAAACTGAAAATCAAAATATGCCTTACGCCAAGCTGTGCTATCAAATGGTAAAAGGCTTGTAATTCTCGCTCTTAGAATTATACTAGAGATATGGTGTTTGTTTCAAGACTTGTAATTCTACTTACAAAGTAGATGAGGGGATTTATTGACTTTATCTATCAAAATAAAGTATTGCAAAGACATCTAAAAAAGTATTGCGGATATTATCAATATATTGCAAGTATGAGCAATTAGAAAATAATGGAACTACAGTATAGACATCGCCACTCAAGCGCATAAAAAAGGAGTTTGAATATTATGGCTATTTTCAGAATTCTTGCAAGTATAACTCAGTTTATTTCTGAAGCAGTAATTCGGATTTTTGGACCCAATGATGATGCCTATCCCCTAATTGGTTTTCAACCTTTTACTGGTGATCCTTATAAGAGAGGTAGGGCAGAATCTTGGTAGTTATTTACTTAGCAATAATTAACATTTTTAACCGCGATCAAAATAAAGGCGTGAGGATAAATCCCACGCCTTTTTATTGTTATAGATAATTGATATGTTTTATTGCCATTAACTAATTACCAGTCTCAAAAAGAGATTTGTTCTGTAACCAATCCTTACCGACTTGAATACTGATATCTGAACCGATATTACCGGTGCTTTCTACCCTTACTTCTCCAAATCCCAAAGTGCTGCGAATTGATTCAGCACTGTCACTGTCTCCTTGTTGGGCAACAATATGAGTCGTTTCTAGAGGTTCACCCCAAGGCTTAGAAATGAAAATATTACGATATCCAGCTTTTTCTAAAGCTCGGATTAAAGGACGAATCTGAGAGCGATCGCCATCTAGACTATCCTGAATAGCTATACGTAACCTACCAGGCTCAGTGATTTCTGATTCCAATGATGTCGATTCTAAACCAAAGTTTTTAGCCATTAATTTGGCAATAGCATTTTTACTTGGTAGCCAATAACTAGCGTCATACTCATTTTTCTCGCTAAAACGACCAGGCAGCATTAGCATTTGTGTATTAGAGCGATTGGTTCGCGCTCCAAAGCCGACTAAAGACACTAGTTCCTCAACAGTTAAATTGGTATCAATATGTTCTTTAACAGTATTTAGAATTTGGGGTAATTGGGTGAGTGTTTTCGGGTTGAGGGTTTGCTCAATCAAAGCCCGCAAAACCATTTGTTGGCGCTGAATTCGGCCAATATCGCCCAGTTCATCATGACGAAAACGCAGCAATTGTAAGGCTTGATCACCTTGAAGATGTTGTTGACCTGCCTTTAAATTAATATATAAATGCTGGGAATCATCCTGGTATTTCATATCTTTAGGAACATAGACACTCACCCCACCCAAAGCATCAATCAGCTTACCAACACCCAAAATATTAATGCGAATATAGCGATCAATCCCGACTCCACCGAGGAGATTACTCGCAGTTTTAGCAGTTAACGCCGGACCACCGTCCACATTAGCAGCGTTAATTTTTTTGACTCCAAAGCCTTCAATCTCTGTACGGGTATCTCTGGGAATGGAAAGCATGACGATTTTTTTGCTCTCTGGATCAAATTTGATCAACAGCATGACATCAGCAAGACCGTCAAAAGAATTTATTTGGGGTAGATAGTGGAGTCCTTTGCTATCAGCTGGGGGGTTCTGCACATCTGGAGGCAGTACACTCATGCCCATAACTAAGATATTTACAGGGCGAGTTAATTGAGAAAATTGGAATCCATTACCAGAAATGCGATCGCCATCAAATACTGCTGCCTCCTTTGCACTCAACTGAGCCTGTTGCAAAGGTGTACTGTCCCAAGAAACGGCTAACAATGCCCCTGCCATTCCTGATACCATAGCAATGCCGCCCATACCCACCGCAAACCATAGCCAACGCCCAGATTTTGACTTACGAGAGTTTTTGCCTCTGGATCTGGTTTTCGCTGATTTGTTATTTTCTGCTGATGTTCTTTGACTAGTCACAAACTTCCTCACACTGACTGAATAAAATACCCTAAATTTGCAGACTCTATATAATATGTAGACAAATCAAACCATAATAGCTAACTCTGAATTCACAATGTTGACTTTTTTGCGAGGGTAAAAACTACAAGACCTATAGCGGTCTTTCTGCTTTTTTGTTGCTAATCCGGAGATGTTTATGGAAGTATGGCAATAATAAACCACATTTAACCAAAGCTGGTGAAAGATTAACTGTAAAGTCATGTATCATGAGTAAAAATCATGACAATCTAATCACTGGCAAAAATTGAAATTTAGTACTTACGTAGCATTTTCTCAGCTAAATTGCTAAATCCTGGTAATCTGTAAGACTTCCCTTGGATGAGACGAAAGATTAACCAAACACTCACCAAAAAGTAACCAGATGTGAAAAAGCTGTTGAGGATTAACAACCGCAGTGTAAAAAAGTTTGTAGTTGCTGCCCCGGTCGTTAAAAATAAGTATCCCAACATCCATGTAAAACTTATGGTAATGGACAGGCGGCTCACTGCCAATTGTTCCCTGTTACCTTGACGACGATAAAGAGTCCACAGGGACGGGAAAAAGCCGAGAACTGGAATTAAATATAAAAACAGCAGCCTTTTAGAGGTAGCCGTGTCTTCAGAATTTGAGTAATTTTCAATTGGTGGTAGATTGTCCATGCTGATTGGTCTAATCTTAAATTAAAGAAGGAGTTCAAAATATAGGAGTTACAGCAGTCTCGAATGCTTTTGGTTTGAGTTATTAAACCCTTTCGTTCGTTACCATAACGTTAGATTGTCCAAGAGTCCAGAAAATTCTGTGAGATTAACTGCCAAGAATTAGCACTCCCAAATTTCTGTATTCTCTAGATAAACTAGAGAAATGAATCACACTCATGTAGTTAAAGATAATAGTCTGTAAAGAAGAATTCAATTTAGTTCTATCCCGCAATCAGCTGAAAATGCAGACACGCAAGCTACTCGACTGGTGGCAAACACTGACACCAATAGCACAAATCGGAGTGATCGTGCTATTCACTCCGCTATTATTTCTCAATGGTTGGGCTATATCGGCAATTTTCAATTATTTCCATTCTTTGATAGTTATTTTAGTCGGAGCCTCAGTTCTAGCATTTCTACTCAACTACCCCGTAAGTTGGATGGAACGCCACGGTGCTAGGCGAGAACAAGTTGCTATCTTAGTATTTTTATTAGCTTTATCCATTTTATTAGCGCTGGGTGTCACCCTCTTTCCTCTAGCACTTACCCAAGCTCAACAACTGGTAGCCCGCATACCAGAATTGATTGACTCTGGGCGATCGCAGTTAATGATTCTCAACGAGAAAGCCGAAAGCATGGGCTTACCTATTAACCTTGATGCGATCGTCGTTCAAATTAACGATCGCGTCAAGGGACAATTACAAGCCATTGCTGGACAAGTTTTAAATCTGGCTGTAGTCACCTTTACCAGCCTGCTAGACTTCCTGCTAACAATGGTTTTGACTTTCTATCTCTTACAGCACGGCGGTGAACTTTGGCAAAGCTTGGTTGAATGGCTACCTTCTCGATTTCGTGACCCTTTTTCTAGAACAGTGCGCCTGAGTTTTCAAAACTTCTTTATCACCCAATTAATCTTATCTACCTGTATGGCTTCTGCCCTGATTCCCACATTTTTGTGGTTGAAGGTGCCATTTGGTCTATTATTTGGCTTGACTATTGGCTTGATGGCTCTTGTTCCCTTTGGTGGTTCTGTGGGTATCGCCCTGACAACTTTGTTGGTTTGTTTACAAGATTTTTGGATGGGTACAAGAGTTTTATTAGCCGCAGTTATCGTGCAGCAAATTCTTGAAAATATCATTGCACCCCGCATTTTAGGGAGTTTTACAGGTTTAAATCCTGTTTGGATTCTAATTTCAGTCTTGACAGGTGCAAGAATTGGCGGACTTTTAGGGGTAATTGTGGCGGTTCCCTGTGCTGTCGTCATTAAGACAGTTATTAGCGCCATCCGTCCTCCAGAAATTGGTCTGGATACAGAGGATTCCTCTCCTGGGGAAATAGTTGCACCCATGACAGCAGAAGAATCTACCCAAACTCAATCTCAAAATTCCCTCAGCGTTTCGGAAGCAACTTTACCCTAAGCAATTCAAAGTTCAAAATACAAGCAGGAGAAAACTATTGTTGAGTGTTTTCGTGTGATAATTTAGGCGCGGAACTAGGTAGACGGGATTTAGTAATTAAATTGTTAGTATTATCAACTTGGGAACAACCTAATACACCCAACAGCACAATACTCGCTGCGGCTAAAACATAGCGTCTACCTAGACTAACGCCGTAACGTCTTTGTAAAAAATTTTCTTGTACAGCCTTAAACTTCTGCCCGTTCATCTGCTACCTCATTTGTTGTTTCATCTGTCTATCAAATTAGACGTTCATAATATGTCAGATGTTCACTATCGCATTTACAGGTACATAAACAGTTCATGGTTACAGTTTTGGTAACAGCTAAAAAACGCCCAATACAGCTGTCTGATAGCGTAGCGTGGCGTAAGCCATATCAGGATTGACAGGATTTAAGGATTTGCAGGATGAAAATTCTATCAACAAAATTCATATCCCCGACTTCTTCACGAAATCGGGGATTTTATTGTCGCCAATTAGTTAAGTATTAAGATAGTTCTTCCTTATCGACTTCAGCACAACACATCTAAAATTCATTGTCAACACTTCTCTTCCTCTCTATGCGTGAGGTTCACATTTACGGAAGATGTCTGAATCAGGATTTCCAGGATTTAGGGATTTACAGGATAATTCGTAATTAAGTACTGTAGGTTGGGTTAAGGAACGAAACCCAACATTAGCAAACTGTAGAGTTGGTTAGTGCAGATTTGTCTTCCCCTGAAATGTAAGGGTTTAGCATTGCTAAACCCTTACAGGTCTAATCAAATAATTAAACCATTTGGATGCTTAACTAAACAAGAAATTACCACCAAACAGGTTGACATTGACATCAGCACCAACAAAGCCAGATGTACCTGATAAAGTAGCTAATAACTGTCCAGTTCCAAAACCAGAATTATTACTAATTCCATCACCAATGCGTAGGAGAGTGTTAGCACCTGATGTCACCACGTCAAAATTAGTAATACCTGTAAACTGGAATTTATCACCACCGACACCACGCACAAACTGAACAATTGTATCTGCACCATCACCAAAAGCATACTTCACGATATCCACAGCATTATCGTTTAAACCTAAATACAGCTTATCGTCACCAGTTCCACCAACTAAAGTATCTGCACCATTACCACCATTGAGGGTATCGATACCACCACCACCGGAAAGGATATTCGCTGCTGTGTTACCTGTGAGGGTATTATTGAGGTCATTACCAGTACCATTAATGGCAGCAGTTCCTTGTAAAGTCAGATTTTCTAAATTATTGGCTAAGGTGTAATTAACAGTGCTGAAAACCGCATCTGTACCTTCATTGATATTTTCAGTGATGATATCTCCGACATTATCAACATAGTAGGAATCGTTACCAGCACCACCAATCATGGTATCGATACCTGCACCACCATTGAGGACATCATTGCCTAAACCACCAGTTAAAGTATTAGCGGCAGTGTTACCTGTAATGCTATTATTTAGGGTATTACCTGTACCATTAATGGCAGCGGTTCCTTGTAAAGTCAGGTTTTCTACGTTATTGGCTAATGTGTAAGTTACAGTACTCAACACAGCTTCAGTTCCTGCACTAGCAGCTTCGGTGATGATATCTCCGATATTATCGACATAGTAAGTGTCATTACCCAATCCACCAATCATGGTATCTGCACCAGTACCACCATTGAAGACGTTATTAGCACTGTTGCCTGTGAGGGTATTATTTAAATTGTTACCAATACCATTAATTGCTGCTGTGCCGGTTAAGGTTAATTTTTCTAAGTTGGCTTTTAATGTCCAAGCGATTGAAGATTCAACGGTATCAATACCTTGATTTAAAAATTCGGCGATGACATCTCCGACATTATCTACTACGAAGGTGTCATTGCCAGCACCACCACCTAATAAATCTGCACCTGTTCCTCCGTTCAGGTAATCATTACCATCTCCACCATATAAATCATCGTTTCCTGCACCGGCTTGAATCCAATCGCTTGCAGCAGTACCGGAAAAGCTGGTTGTACCTGCAAATGCAATTAAATCAAAGCGTTCAAAGCCGGTGATTGTTGTACCGGGGATGTCTAATTGATTGGTGGTGTTGCTGGTATCAATGAGAATGGTATCGGTTGCTGTTCCAGCGGTAATGATCAGGGTATCTGTGCCTGTGTTACCTTTGAGGGTGTCGTTTTGTTGGAGGTTAGCAAAGGTGCTGGTGATGGTGTCGTTGCCACCTTGAGCGTCTATGATGTCTGTTTGGGGTGTGGTGGTGAAGTTTTCGTTAGCTGCTGTACCTGTGATGGTGTTAGTAGCAGTAAACTCACTGACATTAATAATCTTTAAGCCACCTTTAAAGTCAGCGATATAAGCGTAGTTGCCTACTACTTGTACATCTGTAGCATCTCCAGAAGTATCATAATTGCCCTTGAGGATAGGGTTGGTGGGATTGGTGATGTCGATGATTTGCAGTCCTAAAAAACCATCAGCAACATAAGCGTAATTGCCTACTACTTGTACATCTGAAGCATAGCCATCAGTATAATAACTGCCATTGAGGATAGGGTTTGTGGGATTGCTGATGTCGATGATTTGCAGTCCTGAAAAACTATCAGCAACATAAGCGTAGTTGCCTACTACTTGTACATCTGAAGCATTGCCACTAGTATCATAACTGCCCTTGAGGATGGGGTTAGTGGGATTGCTGATGTCGATGATTTGCAGTCCTAAATCACTATCAGCCACATAAGCGTAGTTGCCTACTACTTCTACACCATAAGCATAGCCAGTATCATAATTGCCCTTGAGGATAGGGTTTGTGGGATTGCTGATGTCGATGATTTGCAGTCCTGAATTACCATCAGTAACATAAGCGTAGTTGCTTACTACTTGTACACCCTCAGCATAGCCACTAGTATCATAACTGCCCTTGGGGATGGGGTTAGTGGGATTGCTAATATCAATGATTTGCAGTCCTTTATCATCATCAGCAACATAAGCGTAGTTGCCTACTACTTGTATACCCCTAGCATAGCCACTGGGATCATAATTGCTTTTGAGGAAGGGATTAATGGGATTGCTGATGTCGATGATTTCCAGTCCTGAAACCTGAGCAGCAACGTAAGCGTAGTTGCCTACTACTTGTATACCATAAGCATAGGCACTAGTACCATAACCGCCCTTGAGGACGGGGTTAGTGGGATTGCTAATGTCGATGATTTGCAGTCCTGAAAAACTATCAGCAACGTAAGCGTAGTTGCCTACTAATTGTACATCTAAAGCATAGCCACTAGTATCATAACTGCCCTTGAGGATGGGGTTAGTGGGATTGCTGATATCAATGATTTGCAGTCCTGAATACAAATCAGCCACATAAGCGTAGTTGCCTACAACTTGCACACCCACAGCAAAGCCATTAGTATAATAACTGCCCTTGAGGATGGGGTTTGTGGGATTGCTGATGTCGATGATTTGCAGTCCTGAAGTAAAGTCAGCAACATAAGCGTAGTTGCCTACAACTTGTACATCTGAAGCATAGCCAGAAGTATCATAATTGCCCTTGAGGATGGGGTTAGTGGGATTGCTGATGTCGATGATTTGCAGTCCTGAAGTAAAGTCAGCAACATAAGCGTAGTTGCCTACTATTTGTATACTACTACCATCAGAAATATCGTAATTACCCTTAAAAACTGGGTTGTTGGGGTTACTAATATCAATTATCTCCAGTGTATCCCCCACTGCGTAGGCGTAGTTACCCACGACTGTCACATCCTTGGCATAGCTTAAAAAATCCCACTTTCCGACCAATGTAGGTGCAAATACTCCCTGATAGGTGTTGAGGGTGTCTGCATGAAAAACAGAACCTAACCCCCTAACCCCCTTCCCTACAAGGGAATGGGGAATGTTGAAACTCTCTGTTCCTGTTCCCTATCCTTGTAGGAGAGGGTTAGGGAGAGGTAGAGATTTGATTTTATCTGTGACGGGAATATTAACTTCTAACTCCCAATTTCCGCCTAAAGCTGCATTTCCGGTTTTTGTTGCGGTTGCGCTAATGGTTGCGTTGGTAATCTCATGTAACTTGTGAATAAATTCTTCCCCAGCATCTCCCGCAGCGACGTTACAGCCATAGAGTAAAATATTCTGACTTTGCCAACGCTGCAATAAAGCAGCATATTTACGGATATTGCTTAAATTAAGTTGACTATTTCCTAAATACAAACATCCCGGAGAACCGTGGGAAACGATATGTACTGTGCTAATTTGGGGATGTTGTTGTAAGAAGTCCGTAATTTCCTCAATTCCGTCTCGATTTGGGGAAAGGATAACCGCTTTTACTCCTTCTACAACTCCTGTTTGTAGGGTTTGGTAGTCGGAAACAGCAGAATCAATAAAGACAACTGTGGTGGTTTGATTGATTAAAGAGTTGTTTAACATAGTTTTTAGTTTTGCACCAGATAACAGAGTGTAGTTTCCTGTCTTACTGTGAATTCTAAGGGTTTAGCAGTGCTAAACCCCTACCATTTCTAATACAAACAGGTTTAAATATGGCTATAATCGTAATGTATTTGATTTATAGAGTAAACCGTAATTTTGCGGTCATGAAATATGAATTTGTGATAAATACCTAGTACCACGGGTGTGACATATGTGAAATTATTTGTCTGAATCAGGATTTACAGGATTTAGAGATTTTCAGGATGAGGATTTTTGTGATATTTTCATCTGATTTGATTAAGTATGAACTAAAAATCCTGCAAATCCTTAAATCTTGAGCATCCTGATTCAGACAACAAATAATTCAGATCAAAGCTGCTGGATCAATTTGCAGGTACAGTCCACCAAGCTAAAGCATAGGGTTGAATTGCTTCATTTACTTGTTGTCGAAATTGCACCCGAATTTTATAATTCCCAGTAGCAGGAACTGGGCAAAAAATATGTTCTATACTATCAATTTCGCTAATTGATGAACAAATAGTACCAGACTCTGAATTTTTAGTATCAGCTTTTACTAAATAGAGATCAAGGTTATTAAATCCTCTATCTTTAAAATTTTCATCCACATCATATAATTGGTTTTGATTTTTATCTTCTAGTTCTACTAATCGATCCCAAGCTAAAGTAATAGCGACAAAACTATTCTGTTTTAAAGGTTTTGCTAACTCATATTCTCTAGATGTATTAGCATTAATTGTGCTATAATTCCAACCAATGGCTGGGATAGATTCTGAAGGTTGCCATTGACCAGGACTAAACTGTTGGTAAGCGCGAAACGCATTTAAATGACCTGCTCCCATTTGAGCATCTAAAGGAATTTTGGGATCTTTGTCAGCATCGGAAGCTAACCAATCTTGATTTTTTTTATCAATCAATGTTCGGGTCATTCCTAAGCGTAAACCATTGCCGCTGTCTTGAATTTTATCTGCGGAATTCATTAATACAGCTTTCATGACTTGATGATGCCGTGAATCAATGCTCCAATGAGGTTGTTTTGTTCTTAACTGGCGATCAGCAAATTCCTGTAATAAAGCAACAGTAGCTGTAACATGAGGCGCGGCAAAACTCGTACCTGTAGATTTATTCAACTTACCATCAGGATTAAGTAAAGGAATATTACTACCTGGTGCAACCAAACCTATAGCCGTGCGTCCATCAATATTAAACTCCTTCCCTAATAAACGACCAATTACACCTTGGTTATTACTTGCCAGATTGGAAACATCTACTTTATTAAAAATTCCTTCTCTCCGGGATGAAAAAGCCACGTTGACTCCGTTAAAATTGTCTGTAGGAATGGGAATCCCACCTTTGCCTTGATTACCTGCGATCGCATACAGAACGTCATGAACACGGCTAGACCAGTCAATACATAAAGTGAGTAAAGCTTTACCATCCAAAATAGGTTCTGGTCTGGGGTCACGGTTGAGTGGTTCACCAAAACTGAAGTTAATCGCGCGAACATCTCCACCGTTTTGTAATGCTATATGTTGTGCTGATAAACACTCTTCTGGTTGACCCATATTTTTTGTAGAACCAACAGCAGAAGAATATAGTCGCGCTTCCGGAGACACTCCCGGCCAGGCTTTATCTTTACTAACCATCACAGCAGCAACATTGTAAGCGTGGGGGTCAACACCGCTATTCGACTTAGCTGGTACATTACGTGTAAACACAGCGACAGGATTTAAAGCCCGGTTTTTAGATACCGCTTTATCCCAACCAAACATTCCCGGCCGCCCAACTTCAACTTGACCAATGGCAATTTTTCGACCAGCTAAATTGTAAGGAGGTTGATGTAGTTTCAGCGCATCAATACCATTAGTTGCCAAAGAACTACCAAACTTGATAGCAGCCAAGACCGGCAAACTCAAACAGGAAACACCCAATCCCCAAATTACCCAAGTTAGTTTTTTGTTCATAAGTAGTCAGTTGTTACTTGTTCCCCAATTACCAAAAATTCCATATTTTGTTACAATACTTACAGACGAGGACGCTTAAAAACCCATCAGCCATGACCCAAAACCCATCTCAAAAGCCTATAGTTATCGCTCCATCTATCCTATCAGCCGATTTTAGTCGGTTAGGTGACGACATTCGCGCCGTAGACAAAGCTGGAGCAGATTGGATTCACGTTGATGTAATGGACGGTCGTTTTGTACCTAATATTACGATAGGTCCCCTGATTGTGGAGGCGATTCGTCCAGTTACAACCAAACCCCTGGATGTCCACTTGATGATTGTGGAACCAGAAAAGTATGTAGAAGGTTTTGCTAAGGCTGGTGCTGATATTATTTCCGTACACGCTGAACACAACGCTTCCCCTCACTTACACCGCACCCTCGGACAAATCAGAGAACTCGGTAAGAAAGCTGGAGTTGTACTTAATCCGGGTACACCTTTGGAGTTAATTGAATATGTCCTAGAATTGTGCGATTTAGTGCTAATTATGAGCGTTAACCCCGGTTTTGGTGGTCAAAGCTTTATTCCTAGCGTAGTTCCTAAAATTCGCAAGTTGCGTCAAATGTGCGATGAACGCGGTTTAGATCCTTGGATTGAAGTTGACGGCGGACTAAAAGCTAATAATACTTGGCAAGTTTTGGAAGCTGGCGCTAATGCTATTGTAGCGGGTTCGGCTGTTTTCAATGCTCCTGATTATGCTGAGGCTATTACCAATATCCGTAACAGCAAGCGTCCTAGTCCAGAATTAGCTGCTGTTTAAGTAGAGTAACGTAAATAATTAAAGGTTTGTAGTAAGGTCTTTAGACCGGAAAGTAGGGCTAAAGCCCTAACTACGAGCCAATTTCAGAATTTGTTACCTTACTTAACATAGTTCTATTTATTTTCGCCTACCTACTTAATTGAATACTGCTAATTAGGTAAAACTTAAATCCTCGACTTCTCAAAGAAATCGAGGATTTATTTTTTGGTTGAAAGAAAGTTCAATTTGCTGCTTATGATGCTATAGTAGATGATTGATGTTAATCGCGTTAATAGTCAACATAATATTTTTTGAGCAACAGGAGTCTAAAATAGTGTCAATGCTAGATATTACCCCTATGGCTATAAGACCTAGAGTTACAATTACACTGGATGAAGAAATATACAAAGAGCTTATACATATAGCTGAAGAACAGGAGCGTACACCAGCTAACTTTGCGGCGTACATTGTTACGAAAGCTATTAAGGAGAAAAACAAAGAAAACCAACAACAGAAAGAGGTATTATGACTAATTCACAGCCATTAGAAGATATCTCTGCAAGGCTAGATGATATTGACAGCAGATTAGATCAACTTGGAGATGAAATTGATTTAGTCCGTACCATTCAGGAGGGTGTCAGACGTGAAACCCGTTCTAACAGTCAAGCACTAGCACGACTAGAAAGAACAGTAACCAACCTTGCTGATATTGCACGTTTACACCAGCAAGCACTGAGGCAGTCTGAAAGACAATTTCAGGAGTTTCAAAGAAATAATCAAGAGTTTCAGCGTACAAATAATGCTGCTTTGGAACGAATTGACAGGGTTTTAGATTACTTGATCAGGCAATCAGGTAGTCAGGGTGAAGGGTAGCTGCAAATCCTCTTGAGAAAGGGGGGCTTTTGAAGAATTTAGCCCACCCCATCTACATTCTTACTTCCGACTACCCAGCCATTTAGCTGCTGCAATCCCAATAATTCCCGCAACAATAGGATTACTGAGAAACTTGATAATTCCCGGTTGTTCCGCTAAGACTTGACGAAAAACATCAGGGTGGTTGTGATATGTGAAAGATGCAAGTTTACTCACATCCTCAGCAGTCATACGGTTAGTATTGTGAGTGGAGAGACTTAGTTGTTGTTGTAAACGGTTCTCGTCCAGTCCTCTCTCTTTCAATTGTTTGAAAAAGGCACGCGCTACATCATCTCGTTCATTGGGTTTAATTTGAGAAATTGCCTTTTGTAATTCTGGCTCCATTTGGCTCGGAGAGATGCGTTCTGGATGTAAAGATTGATTAAATAACTGCCGACGTTGATCTGTTGTTGTCCTCTGGGCAAAATCATCAAAAGTTTGATATTCTTCAGTAGAATCTGTATTCACATTATCTAAATATTCGACATTCCCTTGAGCCAAATCTTTCATGATTTCACGTTTATATTGTTCGCTATTTGTCATTTTATTAATCTCCTTTATGAGAATTAGCTGTACTTAACTTGATTAGTCTGCCGATCATAATCAGCAGTCAAAATCAGTTTTTTGTCAGGAGCATAAATTAAAACTTTCAAGTCTTGATTAGGGAAGTTTTTACGAAATCCCTGAACTAAAGATGTTGCTAACGGTTTGACATTCTGAGGACTAACTTGAGGTGAAATAATCACGCCTAGCTTATTGTTATCTCGAACATATGCATCCTGAACTAATCCTTGAGAAGTTTGGACAACCCAGTTACCAAAATTCTGTCCCCCTGAAGTATTACCACGCTCCAATTCTGCATAAGCAACATCTTTACCAATGGCTGTTGGGGTATTTACGCGGTTAGCTTCTGTAGTTGTTCCACCACCACAAGCCGTAGTTAATGTCACTACTAACATCAAGACGAAAGCCATCAAAACTTGACGACTCTGCTGAAACAAAACCATATTTTATATCCCTCATATCATACATTTTGTTTTGTTCGTAATTGCTTGATAAATGCAACTACGAACTCCATTACTTATCTAATATCTAATCAATGTTTTTCTTGACAGTGTCTTTCATATCTTCGACAGCGTGTTTAACTTCACTTTCTGCCTGTTTGGCTTGACCTTCAGCTTTATCCTTTGGATCGCCAGTTATGTTTCCTATCGCTTCTTGACCTTTACCTTCTATATTCTTAGCTGTGGCTTTTGCCCGTTCTTCTAAGCTCATTTTAACTTTCCTTTATGACTTACCCTTTATGAATAGCTTAATCCAGTTGCTTAATTCTTCTATCATCAGGTACATTTAATACGTATGCAAAAAGATATAGACTTTCTATCTAATGAAATAGACAGCAGTTTTTTATAAATTCAAATTGATTAAATTATAAAAAAATATTATTCCTATATGTTAATAAAAAGTTTTTTCCTAAAAAACCAGGTTATTGAAAATATTGATCTAATTATCAATTCACTGAATTACAGTAACAAATGAATGTTTCCATTTGTATTAACCTTAAAGTGATATCTTCAGTTTCAGTAGACTTTGTGTTTATACATATGTCTTACTAAAGCATGATGTAAATGATTTAAAATCGTCATAGTTATGCTGCAAAATGTAAATTAACCTATCTGTATCCTTGCCACTAAGTCCTCTAAGCTGATAATGAGAGTTAGGACAACATAAAAAGGTAGGTTAGGATTCATGGCTTATTCATGGTTTAAAGCGTTTCACATTATTGGCTTTGTGGTTTGGTTTGCGGGTTTATTCTATCTGGTCAGACTTTTTATTTACCACGTTGAAGCCAACCAGGAACCAGAACCAGCAAAAACGATACTGAAAAATCAGTATCAAATTATGGAAAAGCGTCTTTACGATATCATTACTACTCCAGGGATGTTTGTAACGGTAGCAATGGCTATTGGTATCCTTTCGACTAATCCAGATTTGTTAAAAGAACCCTGGTTACATTTTAAATTAGGGTTTGTTGCTATTTTAATTGGCTATCATCATTATTGTGGTAGGTTGATCAAGCAATTAGCAGCAGATGAATGTAAGTGGAGTGGTCAACATTTACGGGCTTTAAATGAAGCACCAACTCTTTTGTTAGTGGTGATTGTGATGTTGGCTATATTCAAGAATAATTTGCCTACAGATATTACTGCTTGGTTAATTTTTGGTTTAGTGGTTTTCATGGCTGCAAGTATTCAGCTTTACGCTAAAATCCGCAGACGTAATAAGGAAAAGTTGATGGCTGAACTCAGTCAAGTTAATCAAGTTCCTCAAGGGCAAAATTAAGTTGTGTGGTGGGTAATCCCCACCTTACTTTTTAGGATTAATTAGTATCTAGGAGTTAAAAATAAAGATGACGAAGCAATTATTTAATAATCGTGTGGCTGTATTAGCAACAATGCACCATAAAGAAAAAGTAATTGCACCTATTTTACAGCAGGAATTAGGGATTAAGGTGATTGTCCCAGACAATTTCAATACTGATGTTTTTGGTACTTTTACCAGAGATATCAAACGCCCAGGAACGCAAATTGCTGCGGCTAAGTTAAAAGCTGATAAAGCTATTGAAATCACAGGGGAAACTTTGGCTATAGCTAGTGAAGGTAGTTTTGCACCTCATCCTAGTTTTCCTTATATTTATGCTAACAGAGAAATTATTGTTTTTTTAGATCAAGAGAATGATTTAGAAATTATTGGGGAGGTATTTTCAACGGAAACTAATTTTAATCATCAGGTTGTCAACTCTCTAGAAGAAGCAGAAGAATTTGCACTCAAGGTTGGTTTTCCTGAACATGGTTTAGTAATTAGTTTTGAAAAAAGAGATTGCAAAACTTCGGAAATTATTAAGGGTATTACTACTGAGGATAAATTGAGAGAGTCTGTAAATTTGGCTTTGGTTAATTCAGCTAGTGGAAGTTTTTATATAGAAACAGATATGAGGGCGCTATATAATCCTCAGCGGATGAAAAATATAGAAAAAGCTACTCAAGATTTACTAAATAAAATTAATAGCTGCTGTCCAAAATGTTCTACACCTGGATTTGCTATAACTGAATCTATCAAAGGATTGCCTTGTGCGAGTTGTTATCAACCTACTGTCCAGATTTATGCGGTAGTTTATCAATGCCAAAAGTGTAATTTTATAGAACAAAAGTTATTTCCTGATGGGATAAATTCTGCTGACCCTAGTTTATGTAACTATTGTAATCCTTAGATTAAAATCTAGCATGATGATTAAAAATAGAGAACACTGAAATTAGTTTAATAAAGCCTCCTCCTGAACGGTTAATAACAAGAGGAGGTTTGAAGCTAAAGTCCGGTAGGGTAATCGGGCTACTTAATATTTAATATTTAATCTCTCTATATCCAGTCTTCCTTTAGACAGATAAATCTATGATTAATTTTACCATTTGGTATAATTTAAAAAAATCCCCGCTGTCAGATATCAACGGGGATAATATCACTAAACTTCGTCAGGTGATCGGAATACTTAATTATTTAGTCTTTATGGTATGTATATTTATTCCTCCATTAGATAGAGAAATCTTTTATTAATTAGCTTCATCTTGTATATTTTCATGCTTAAAGGATATTTCCAAAGTCTTAAACTTTACTAAAAAACCTCTCTCCTTGTAGAAGAGAGGTTTGGAAACCTAGATTATTTCCTGGGGAAGGAAGTTAGGTCTATCTGCTATTTTTTAGTTTGACCTAATTACCTTTGGTGATAGTATTGTCGGGGCCAGCAGTGACAATGATCAGATTTTCTGGTTTAATTAATTCTGCAATTGCTTTTTGTACTTGAGTCATCGTTACTGCTTGAATATGCTGGGGAAATTCGCGGATTTCTGAGGCGGATAATCCCAAAATGGCATTTTCCAAAATGATGCTGGCTACTTGACTAGGACTAGCTAACTCCACAGGGTAACTGTTGATAAGAGAACGTTTCGCTGTCTTAAATTCGGCTTCGGTTATACCTTGTTCCCGAAATTGTTTTAGTAAAGCTATGGTGCTAGAAATCGCTTTTTGAGTGTCTTGGGGTGCTGTCTGCATGGAAATCACGAATGGACCAGGATTCATACCCGCAGCAAAGCCACTATAAATACCATAAGTCAAACCCAAGCGATCGCGCACTTCTGTTCCTAACCGACTTGATAAGGTATCACCACCCAAAATCTGATTAAGGATTAGTGCAGCATAAAAACGTGGATCTTGGCGAGAAATGCCGTTGTATCCTAGATAAGTAACAGACTCTGTTTTACCAGGAATTACTGAATTTAATTGTTGTAAGTCTATTGGTAATGTTACAGTTGGTAGGTTGAGTACAGGAGGTTCACCCTTCGCTGTCCATTGACCGAAAGCTTTATTTAACAAGGATTTAACTTGGTTTGGTTCAAAATCACCAACTAAGGTAAGTGTTGTAGCATCCGGTCGATAGTGTTGTTGATAGAAATTCACCACATCTTCACGAGTAATACTTTGTAAACTCTCAATGGTGGGGAAGCTGTGGAAAGGATGATTTATGGGGTAAATTGCTTGTTGAAATACTCTTCTTCCCAGTCCTCTGGGGTCGTCTAGCTGTACTTTAAGACTGGTTAATTCTCGTTGACGACTGAGTTCTAATTGGTCAGCAGGGAAGTTGGCGTTCTGCACTACATCTGCTATGGTTTGCATCAGTATTGGTAAGCTGGTCGATAATCCTTGTCCGCTGATACTCACACCTTCACGACTAGCACTAAAACCTAATTCAGTCCCTTTGTTTTCTAAAGTCTGCGCTAAAGTTAAAGCATCTTGAGTTTTAGTACCATTCATTAAGTTGGTAGCAGTCAAATTTGCTAAACCTGCTTTTTGAATACTATCAAACTCATTACCAGCGTTAATTTTTCCCCTGATATTAATGGTGGGAAGGCTACGGTCTTGTAAAAGCAGTACTTTTAAGCCATTGGCTAAGGTAAACTGTTCTGGTAAAGATTGTTGATTAGAATTGGTAGCTGATGTTGTTGGTGGTAAATATTTTGCTAATTCTGCGGGGTCTACAGGTTGACCAGGACTGAAATTTTCAACCGTCCGACCAGAACCACCACTAGAAGTTCCTGGTTCACCGTTTGCTTGAGTTGGTTCAAAAAAACCGATAGTTTGTTTTGCGGGGTTGAGGTAAGTTTTGGCTACTCGTTGGACATCTTGGGGCGTAACTTGAGCGATCGCACTCAAATACTTTTCAGTATAATTATAGTCTCCAGCAATGATTTGGTTATATGCCAATTGACTAGCTTGACTGGTAATATCCTGGTTATTCAAGATTAACCCAGTTTGTAATTGCGTTTTCGCTCGATTTAATTCTTCTGAACTAACAAGTTCCTGTTGTAATTTTGTCAAAGATTGCTGAATATTATCCGCAATATTGCTTAATTTCTTACCTGGTGCAGCTATGGCGCTAATTTCATACCAACCCGGTTCTATAAGTTCCGCAGCGCTACCACTGACTGAACTGGCTAATCCAGTTTCTATAACGGCTTGATACAGACGGGAACTACGTCCACCCGTAAGAATAGCATCCATAACATCAATTGCAGCAACATCAGGATGTTTGATATCTGGTAGAGGATAGATAGCTTGTAGTAATGCTGCGCTTCCCGGTTGTTTGAGAACAATTGGCGCTTTTTTTGCAGTACTCACTGCAGTTACAGCCGGAGAAACTTTCAAAGCTGTTTTTTTCCCTTTTGTGAGTTTTCCAAAAGTGGCTTTGATAGTTTTTAGAGTTGGTTCGGTGCTAAAATCTCCAGTCACTACTAAAGTTGCATTATTAGGACTGTAGTAAGTTTGGTAATAATTGCGTACTTGCTCAACCGTGAATTTCTCTACATCGGCTTTTGTCCCTCCTACAGGTAAACCGTAAGCACGGTTAGGAAAAGCAGCTTTTCTGACTTCTCTATCTAAACGATAACCTGGTGAGTTTTCATATCCTTGTAACTCAGAAATGACTACACGCTTTTCACTGGTGAGTTGCTCTGAGCCTATTAAAGCATTTTTCATGCGATCGCTTTCCAGAGTCAACAATGCTTCTAATTTATCTCGCTGCACTGTACCAAAATAAGCAGTTTCATCAAAACTAGTAAAAGCATTAAACTGGCTACCCAAAGCACTAAATAACCTGCCAAATTGCACCGGACGGTCGGTAGTACCCTTAAACATTAAATGTTCCAGTTGGTGAGAAATACCATTTTCTCCAGTTCCCTCATTGCGAGAACCAACCTGATACCAAACCTGCACACTTACCACTGGTGCAGTATGCACTTCTTTGGTGAGTACTGTTAAGCCATTGTCTAACACCGTTTTCTGCACATTTTGCGTAAATGAGAGTACTGCTGGTGTAGCAGCATTAGTGACATTACCGGAGAAAGGCAAAATACTCAAGAACAGGCTGATAAACAAACCTAAAAACATATATGAGCGCAGCTTCATAAGCAGTTAATTTGAGACAACAAAACCCTGAAATATAGGGTAAACGGTTAATTTAATCACAAAATCTCTCTTTTGGGTGATGACAGATATTTATCAAAAGACTGATATTTATCAAAGTTTGGGATGTACATGACTAAGCAGGTTTTCCCATTCCTCTAGTGTAGTCATGAAATTCTAGCTTGAAGGAGGGAAGAACGAACCGCAGAGGCGCAGAGGACGCAGAGAAATCGGTAGACAAGTTATCGGTTTCTATTAGACATCTCCAAAAAAGATTGTAGAGCCGAGAATATCTACCCAGGTCACTTCTCTACAAGGGTTTTAGGAAACGCATATTTAATTTTCACTAAAAATCTATTGTAGGGTGCGTCAGATATCAAAAATCTGTTTACTTACTAGATTTATACAGTCTGACGCACCAACAACTAATGTTCCAGCACCTAAAAATCTATTGTAGGATGCGTCAGATATCAAAAATCTGTTTACTTACTAGATTTATACAGTCTGACGCACCAACAACTAATGTTCCAGCACCTAAAAATCTATTGTAGGGTGCGTCAGATATCAAAAATCTGTTTACTTACTAGATTTATACAGTCTGACGCACCAACAACTAATGTTCCAGTTACGTAAGTCCTGATCATATTTGAGCTTCTTTAAAGTTTTTACTTATTTTGTAGTCTAAGTATCAGAAATATCACTGTGATCAAACAATATACTAGTTGCGGATCAAAACTAAACAAGGCTAAGATGTTAAAAATACATACAAGCCTTATTTTATGAATCCTTTACTCAATTCTGCCCTGACGCTAACATACAGCCAATTAAGCGCATTTTCTGGTTTAGACAGTTTCTGGCAGAGTTTCGACACAGCTTTTGGTACGCAGTACAACCGTAGCATAGCGGAAATTCTGCGTTTACAGTGGCAAACTGGTGACTTTAGTCAAATTCCGCAAATTGAGATTCTTGATAGCAGCATTCTGGGAACAGCTAACGGTGCTTATGCTAGTAGCACTAATCAGATTTATCTATCAGCTAATTTTGTTGCTACAGCCACACCAGCAGCTATTAGTGCGCTTTTATTAGAAGAAATTGGACATTTTGTGGATGCTCAAATTAACCTGACAGATAGTGCAGGAGACGAAGGAGCAATTTTTGCTGAGTTAGTACAAGGTTACAGTCTAGATGATGCCACCTTACAAGCTTTGCAAGCAGAAGATGATTCAGCCACAATTACGGTAAATGGGCAAACTATTCAGGTAGAACAGCAGGATTTCACCGGAACATCAGGTAATGACACTATTGAAGGAACTTCTAGTGATGATAAACTTTTTGGACAAGGTGGAAATGATACACTTCTTGGACAAGGTGGAAATGATCAATTATTCGGGGGAACAGGTTCTGATACCCTCACAGGAGGCACAGGTTCAGATCAATTTGT
This sequence comes from Anabaena sp. PCC 7108, assembly GCF_000332135.1. Taxonomy (NCBI): domain Bacteria; kingdom Bacillati; phylum Cyanobacteriota; class Cyanophyceae; order Nostocales; family Nostocaceae; genus Anabaena; species Anabaena sp. PCC 7108. The sequence continues at coordinate 2,559,279 of NZ_KB235896.1, read as the reverse complement.
CTTTGAAACTTTCAATAATTCCACTCTTTCCCAAGACCTAGATGTAGTCACTGATTTTGTCAAGGGACAAGACAAAATTGATCTCAGCACTGTTGGTATTGCTGACTATCAAACACTCTTAACTCTTATCAGTGATGATTCTCTAGGTGATGCCGTCATTACTGCCCGCTTTAACAACTCTTCTAACCCCATTTATGGCTATAGACTGAAAATCAACGGTTTTAGTAGCAGTCAACTAGCAGCCACAGATTATATTCTCAGCACATCTGTTGTTAATGACACCATTACAGGTAGTAACAACACTGATGATTTGTTTGGTGGTTTGGGTAATGATACTCTCCAAGGTAGTGGAGGTGAAGACCGTTTATTTGGTGAACAGGGAGATGATCGATTCCTGGGAGGAACAGGTTCTGATACCTTCATAGGAGGCACAGGACTAGATACATTTGTCTTTGAAACTTTCAATAATTCCACTCTTTCCCAAGACCTAGATGTAGTCACTGATTTTGTCCAAGGACAAGACAAAATTGACCTCAGATCAGTTGGTATTGCTGACTATCAAACACTCTTAACTCTTATCAGTGATGATTCTCTAGGTGATGCCGTCATTACTGCCCGCTTTAACAACTCTTCTAACCCCATTTATGGCTATAGACTGAAAATCAACGGTTTTAGTAGCAGTCAACTAGCAGCCACAGATTATATTCTCAGCACATCTGTTGTTAATGACACCATTACAGGTAGTAACAACACTGATGATTTGTTTGGTGGTTTGGGTAATGATACTCTCCAAGGTAGTGGAGGCAATGACCGTTTATTCGGTGAACAAGGGGATGATAGGTTACTTGGGGGAACAGGTAACGATACTCTTTATGGAGGTGAAGGAACTGATACTGCTGTTTATTCAGGTACTTTTTCCCAATATCAAATCACCACCAATGCAGGAGTAACCACAATTACCGATTCAGTAAGTAATCGTGATGGCATAGATACATTATCTGGTGTCGAAAAAGTACAATTTTCCGATCAAACCATCACTCTTACTAATAATGTTTTACCTACTATCACTCTAGCCGTATCTCCTGCCAGCGTCACGGAAGATGGAACAGCCAATCTGATTTATACCTTCACCCGTACAGGTAGCACTACTAATACTTTAACAGTCAACTTTAGTGCCTCTAGCAATGGAGTCATAGGAACTGACTTCACAGAAAGTGGTACAACCACTTTCACTGACAATTTAAATGGTACGGCAACTGGTACAGTCACTTTTTTAGCTGGCAGTAGTACAGCAACTGTTACAGTCGATCCAACTGCTGACACACTATTTGAGAGCGATATAACCATATCGGTTAATGTCACCAGTGGAACTGGTTATATAGCTATTACTACTCCTGTTTCTGCAACCATCACTGATGATGATGTAGCTGTTATTCCCGTCATTACCCTAGCTGTATCTCCTCCCAGTGTCACTGAAGATGGAACAGCCAATCTGATTTACACCTTCACCCGTACAGGTAGTACCACCAATGCCTTAAGTGTTAACTATGGCATCAACGGCACAGCTAACGGTAGTGACTACACTGGTGCAACTCCTGGAACCGGAAAAACCATTACCTTTGCAGCAGGTTCGAGTACAGCAATATTAACCATCAATCCCACCGCAGATACTACTGTTGAAGCTAATGAAACCGTTGCTTTAACTTTAGCTTCCGGTACAGGTTACACTGTTGGCACAACAACGGCTGTTACAGGCACTATTACTAATGATGATGTAGCTGTTATTCCCGTCATTACCCTAGCTGTATCTCCTCCCAGTGTCACTGAAGATGGAACAGCCAATCTGATTTACACCTTCACCCGTACAGGTAGTACCACCAATGCCTTAAGTGTTAACTATGGCATCAACGGCACAGCTAACGGTAGTGACTACACTGGTGCAACTCCTGGAACCGGAAAAACCATTACCTTTGCAGCAGGTTCGAGTACAGCAATATTAACCATCAATCCCACCGCAGATACTACTGTTGAAGCTAATGAAACCGTTGCTTTAACTTTAGCTTCCGGTACAGGTTACACTGTTGGCACAACAACGGCTGTTACAGGCACTATTACTAATGATGACTTGCCTCCTTTACCTGTAATTACCATAGCGGCTACAGATGCTAATGCGGCTGAACCGACTAATCCAGGAGTCTTTACCCTCACCAGAACAGGTAGCACAACCAGTGCATTAACTGTTAATTACACCACCGCAGGTACAGCTACCAACGGTACTGACTACAGCAACCTCACGGGAACTGTAACTTTTGCGGCTGGTAGTAATACTGCAACGGTGACAGTTAATCCCATTGATGACACCATTGTTGAAGGTACAGAAACAGCTATCCTCAACTTAGCTGCTGGCACAGGATATACCCTGGGTACGGTGAAGAGTGCCACTGTCAATATTGCTGATAATGACTTGCCTCCTTTACCTGTAATTACCATAGCGGCTACAGATGCTAATGCGGCTGAACCGACGAATCCAGGAGTCTTTACCCTCACCAGAACAGGTAGCACAACCAGTGCCTTAACTGTTAATTACACCACCGCAGGTACAGCTACTAACGGTACTGACTACAGCAACCTCACGGGAACTGTAACTTTTGCTGCGGGTTCTGCAACAGCCACGGTGACAGTTAATCCCATTGATGACACCATTGTTGAAGGTACAGAAACAGCTATCCTCAACTTAGCTGCTGGCACAGGATATACCCTGGGTACAGCTAAAACTGCTACTGTCAATATTGCTGATAATGACTTGCCTCCTTTACCTGTAATTACCATAGCGGCTACAGATGCTAATGCGGCTGAACCGACGAATCCAGGAGTCTTTACCCTCACCAGAACAGGTAGCACAACCAGTGCCTTAACTGTTAATTACACCACCGCAGGTACAGCTACTAACGGTACTGACTACAGCAACCTCACGGGAACTGTAACTTTTGCTGCGGGTTCTGCAACAGCCACGGTGACAGTTAATCCCATTGATGACACCATTGTTGAAGGTACAGAAACAGCTATCCTCAACTTAGCCACTGGCACAGGATATACCCTGGGTGCAGCGAAGAGTGCCACTGTCAATATTGCTGATAATGACTTGCCATTAATCACTATTAACCTCAGTGACGACCAAACCATAGTTGAAGGCAGTACTAGTTCTCAAAATGTTTCCTATACGGTGACTCTTTCCGACACTAGCACTCAAACCATTACTGTTCAATATGCTACTAGTAACGGTACAGCTATAGCAGGTTCAGACTATACTGGCAAAACAGGAACTCTGACCTTTAACCCAGGTGTTACCAGTCAAGTCATTAATATCCCCATTGTTAATAATTTCATCAATGAAGCCGATGAAACCTTTACTCTAAGCCTAACATCTCCTACCAATGCCAGTTTGGGTACAAAAACCAGTGCCACTACGACTATCACTGATACCCTGACTGCTTCTGTCACCACTACTTTACCACCCTTCGTTGAAAACCTTTCTCTGACAGGAACAGCATCTATCGACGGTACTGGTAATGCTGGAAATAATGTCCTGATTGGTAATCACAAAAATAACATTTTATTTGGTGGGTCAGGTGCTGACACCTTGAAAGGAAAGGCAGGTGATGATACTCTCATCGGTGGAGCCGACGCTGATATTTTTGAATTTGGTGGTCAAGCTGTAGCTGTCAATCCAGTCACTGGGTTGTCTGAGGAAACGGGTACAACTTTAGGGTTGATAGGTCCAAAAAGTATTTCCATTGGTAAGGATACAATTACTGACTTTGCTACTGGAGTAGATCAGATTTTGCTGGATATTAGCACCTTTACAGCTGTTGGTCCTGCCGGTTCAGATTTATCATCGGTTGCTAATGGTTTTAGCTTGGTTAACCAAGTTACTAATGATGGTATTGACAGTGAGAATGCTTACTTGGTTTACAATCAAGGTACTGGAGACTTGTTCTACAATGTCAACTTGTCGGCTTTTGGTAGTGGTGGCGGTGGAATCTTCGCTAATTTGGGAGTCGGTACTGTCTTAGCTGCTACAGATATCTCACTTATTGCTTAATAGTACTTCCTTTCTCTACGTCGGGAATGTGAAATAAAAAAGGTGGGCAAAAATGCCCACCCAAAAATTATTCAAACCCCAAAACCAACGGGTGACAAGGTAGCTAAGGGGTAAACGGTAAATTTAATTAAAAAATCTCTCTTTTGGGTGATGACAGATATTTATCAAAAGTCGGGATGTGAATGACTAAGCAGGTTTTCCCATTCTTCTAGTGTAGTCATGAAATTTTGATGTGAAGATCAAGAGGGGAAACCAACCGCGCCCATTTCTCTATTAATCGAAAACCTGACATTTTACTCAGAATCGCCTTATTAATTATTGACATTGTTAAAATAATGTTCTAAGCTGATCATATAAGTAGGCTCTCATTGGAGATCGAAGCGTGGACGGGGATGTATTTCATCGGCTTTTAGGACTTTATAGAAAGCCATACCTAATACTGTGTGAGGGAAAACTAGAGCCTCAAGAATGTGCTTGGATGACAATGAAACCCTTTCTCGATGATCTGAAGAAAAAAGGTAATGCAGCTATTGTGATAGCCAAGAGTATGGGGGAACTTCTAGCTCAAGAAATTCAAAGTTCTAGCAATAATAAATCTATAAACTATGCTGATTTAAGTAAAAAGATTCATAAATTAGCAGAACAAGCTAACATCCCACATCGAACTAAGACATTGGTTAAGGATGCTGGAATTGATATTATTCATGATTTGCGTTATGGGCAACAATTTGACAATGATACTCTTCCAGAAAAAGTTATAGAAAGATATATGCAGAAGGCGTATGTATCAGAATTTGAAGGAAAAATTCCACTAATTCCTGATCACCACGCCAAAGTTGATAATTTCATTTTGGCAGACCGTATGGAGGAATTAAAGAGAGATATCTTTGAGCAGATTTCAAGATTAGCAAAAAAGGCAAATTTAGATGAGAGTGTATCCCACTTGAGACGAAGTAGGCGATCGCAAATCAAGGAGATAGACCTTGAGGAGAATCTAGCAATATGAACCATACACCTTCACGTCAACAAAAACCAACTGAAAGTAACTATAAAGATTACACTTTACACTTTCAACCTGTAGAGAACAGTAATGGATCTGTGCTATTTGTTGATCACTCTCAGGATAAAAAGGCAACTATTGGAATTAATGTAGGTGATACAGAGTTAAAATATCGTGTTCTAGGAGAGTTTCCCCCTATTATTGCTGATCTCATTGACCTTGCTGTTGCTATATATACCTCAGATCGTCTTGCTCCTCAAAGTCTTACAAAGAACCAACGCCGATTTTATGTGATACTGCCATTACGTCATCCAGAATTGTTTAGTGCTGAACCATTTCGCGCAAAACTAGATGACCTGCTTAAATGGACAACTGATACCGAATGGGTTTTCGACTTTCAAAAACGGATTGCACCGGAACGCCTTGTTGAACACCAATCTCTTCCGTTAGCACCCCAAGGATGTGAAGTGACGTTGTGGAGTGGTGGACTAGATGCGCTGGCTGGTTTGTACACTCGGCTTCTGATGTATCCAGAAAAACGGTTTATCTTATTTGGAACTGGGAGCAACAATAGTGTATATGCCCGCCAGGAAAGAGTATATAAGAAAATTCAATCTATCTTTCCCGGTCGCTGCTATCTTTTCCGCCTCCCAATCCGATTTGATGATAGTAGTGAGCAGCCAAAAAACAAGCTTTCCCGTGCGAGGGGTGTTGTATTCACTCTTCTTGGTTCTGCGTGTGCATACCTTATGGGAGAAAAGGTTCTTTGTTTGTATGAAAACGGAATCGGTGCAATCAACCTTCCATATCGTGAATCGGCTGTAGGATTGGATCACTCTCGTTCTGTTCATCCCTTAACTTTACTAATGGTGAGTGAGGTTGTTTCCGAGCTTTTAGGAGAAGAGTTCCAGGTCAAAAACCCCTTTCTTTTTTGGACTAAAGCCGAAATGTGCAAAGCATTGGTGAAAAATGGGAGAGATGACTTACCACCTTTAACTATGTCCTGTGACAGTCCACATCGTCAAAAACCAGTTCAATGTGGTTACTGCTCCTCTTGTCTTTTAAGGCGACAATCACTTGCAGCCTCTACCATAAAAGATAGAACTCGTTATGTGGTCTTACATGGAGAGCGTCCAGTTAAAGAGCCGAGTTTATGTTTCTTGAATATGCAAGCTCAGGTTCGTACCCTTGATTCTTTGATTGCTGTCTCAAATGAACCTTGGATTACTCTAACTAAAAGGTTTCCAGTGTTGGATGATATTGTTGATCGAACTGCTATGGCAGAAAATCTATCACCTGCTGATATGCGAAGTCGTTTAATTCAACTTTATCAAAATTATGTTTCTGAATGGAATGCTGTGGAATCACAGATTGCGAACGGATTATTAAGTGATCAGAAGGCATCTAGTAAATATGTAGTCTCATCTCAACAAAGTTGAGGAAAACCATCATGACTACCAACATCCTGGATAACATTGACCTGCGGACATTAGGTGAACTCCTGCAACAAGCCCGTAAAAAATGCAACATGACTCAAGCGGATGCAGCAAAGATTATTGATGCTGCACGCACCACTATGATTGCAATTGAGAAGGGAGAACGTCGTCTCAAAGCCAATGAACTGATTAAACTTGCTCGTGCTTACGGACGTTCTGTAAGTGAATTTGTTCGTCAACGTCCTGTCGTACAACCTTTTGAAGTGCAGTTTCGCGCAGTTTATCAACGCAGTCAAGAACAACAAGCAGAAATTGAACCCTTTATCTCCCAATTAGAGGAATTATGTCAAAATTACCTAGAACTTGAGAAAATCATGGATGCGCCACTACCGCGAAACTATCCTCTTGAGTATCAAGTAACAGATATGCCCATTAAATCTGCTGCGGAGAGTATAGCAGTAGCAGAACGTCACAGGCTGGGTTTAGGTGATGCGCCTATTTCCCAACTGCGGGACATCCTAGAACAAGACGTGGGTTTACGGATCTTCTATTTGCAGATGCCGCAAAAATACTCAGAAGTGTATAGCTATAACGAAGAAGTTGGCGGTTGTATGGCTATCAATGCCAATCATCCAGAGGAGCGCCGACGTTGGTCAATGGCGCATGGATACCTGCATTTTCTCGCACATCGGCAAAAACCAGAGTTTCATTTTGATGGTCAATATCAACGATATCCTGAAAGTGAGCAACTAGCAGAAACTTTCCCCAAATATTTCTTGATGCCTACCAGTGGATTGCTGAAGCGGTTTAATGATATGTACCGTACACACGGCAAATTCACACCGACTAATTTATTTACACTAGCGCATTATTATGGTGTTTCTGTAGAAGCCCTAGTTTATCGGTTAGAAGAAATGGAACTTCTACCGTCTGGAACTTGGGATAAATTGCGAGATAGAGGTTTAAAAGTTAGAAAGGTACAAGAGGAACTTGGCTTAGAACAAATCCTGCAAAGGGTTGATATGATGCCTTTACATTATCAACACTTAGCAATTGAAGCACTAGATCAAGCCCTAATTACGGAAGGGCGTTTTGCTGAATTCCTCTGTGTTAACCGTTTAGAAGCCCGTCGCATTGCAGAAGTATTAAGGGAGTATTCAAGCGGAATGATGGAAGAAGACACGGATTTTGATTTGCGTCAAATCCAAACTACTGGGAAGTAAGGTTAATTTATGCAAATTACTCACTCCCACGTTCTTCTTGATGCTTGCTGTATTTTCAACTTTTGTGCGTCGGGGCAATTTCTGGCAATTTTGAAATCTCTTCCTGCTGAAATTGTTGTTACAACAGTTGTAAGTAATTGGACAAAAATATTTACAGTCATTGCGAGCGAAGCGAAGCAATCCCAGCCCTTGCGATTGCGTCATTCCACTGCGTTCCATTCGCAATGACATTGTGTAATTAATTCTGTCCTAGTACTTACAAGAACGCGAATTAAATACACTCCAACTACTTCAGGAAGAAGAAAATGATGCTGTGTTAGAGTTTCAAGAAGCTATGAAACAAGGTTTACTAAAAATTGTAAATTTTGAATCAGAAGAAGAGGAAGACTCTTTTGTCAACTATGCTGTTGATCTCGATGATGGCGAATCTGCAACTTGTGCAATAGCAGTTCATCGAAAATGGGCAGTAGCAACTGATGACGACAAGGCTATCAAGTTTCTTCAAAAGAATTTTCCCCATCTTCAAATTCTATCAACCTTAGAAATAATAAAACATTGGTCAGAAGAAATAGGTGTTGATTCGTCAACATTACGTGATGTACTCAATGCTATTAGGATTAAAGGACGTTATAGCCCACATTCCGCACCCTGGGGTGTCACATAGTATTATCACTTAATTCTCTCTTGATTTTTGGATATAAATTATGCCTTATCGACATCATGTATCCGTTAATTCATTGAGATGTGGTATACAATACATCCTCATATCATCACAAAAAAGAGTAAAAACCGATTGTGACAGTTGAGGGTGCGGAAGATAGGTTATAGACCATCAAACAATCATCCTCTGCGAAATTGGTGGATCAATGCTTCTTAATCTTCATCTCTTTGCGCCTTTGCGTCTACCCTGCGGGATCTCCTGACGGAGATTGTGTGAGAAAAAAAGGTGGGAATTACCCACCCAAAACCTAAACCTCAACCCCCAAAACCCTAACCAAAAACCCCCACTTATCAGCCGCTTCCTCAATAATTTTCGCTGTTGGTTTACCCGCACCATGTCCCGCTTTCGTCTCAATTCTAATCAAGACAGGTGCTTCACCAACATGACATTCTTGCAAAGCCGCTGCAAACTTAAAACTATGAGCAGGAACTACCCTATCATCATGATCTGCGGTAGTAATTAAAGTCGCAGGATAAGTTGTACCTGACTGTAAATTATGCAACGGTGAATAAGCATACAAAGTTTTAAATTCTTCTGCATTTTCCGAAGAACCATATTCAGCTACCCAAGCCCAACCAATGGTAAATTGATGAAAACGCAACATATCCATAACACCCACTGCGGGTAAAGCAGCAGCAAATAAATCAGGGCGCTGTGTCATACAAGCCCCCACTAACAAACCACCATTACTACCTCCAGCAATAGCTAATTTTGCAGGTTTGGTGTAATTATTTGTAATTAACCATTCAGCCGCAGCAATAAAATCATCAAACACATTTTGCTTTTTCTCCTTCATGCCAGCTTGATGCCATTCTTCCCCATATTCACCACCACCGCGCAAATTAGAAACAGCATAAACTCCCCCCATTTCTAGCCAGACCAACAAACTTACAGAAAAATTGGGAGTTAAGGAAATATTAAAGCCACCATATCCATAGAGATAAGTTGGATTATTACTATCTAATTTAATGCCTTTTTTGTGAGTTATAAACATCGGTACTTGTGTACCATCTTTACTTTGATAAAAGACCTGTTTTGTCTCATATTCATCAGCATTAAAATCTACCTGGGGCTGACGATAAATTTCACTTTTATCAGTTTTCATGTCGTAGCGGTAGATAGTTCCTGGAGTAGTAAAGCTGGTGAAACTATAAAATGTTTCTGTATCATGACGTTTACCACCAAATCCTCCTGCGGAACCTAGTCCGGGTAATTCTACTTCTCTAACAAAATTCCCAGTAAGGTCAAATATTTTAACTTGGCTATGAGCATTTTGCAGATAATCAGCCACCAATTGATTATTTAAAATGCCTACGCTTTCTAATGTTTCCGCTGTTTGAGGAATAATTTCTTGCCAATTTTCTGATGTGGTATTTTTAGTATCAATGGCAATAACTCTGCCTCTTGGTGCATTTAAATCTGTCCGAAAATAAAAAATACTTTCCTCATTATCAATAAAACTATAATTTGCCTCAAATTGGTTAATTAATTCGACAACTTCAGTATTAATTTGAGTCAAATCTTTGTAAAAAACCAAGTTTCTAGAATCAGTTCCCAACCAAACAGAAATAATCAGATATTTGCCATCTTCTGTAACTTCACCACTAAAACCCCATTCTTTTTGATCAGGACGATGGTAAATTAATATATCTTCTGATTGAGATGTACCAAGTTTATGGTAATAAAGCTTTTGGTAATAATTAACATCCTCTAATTTGGTTTTTTCATTTGGTTGATCATAACGACTGTAGAAAAAACCTTGATGGTCATGAGTCCAAGAAGCACCGGAAAATTTAACCCATTGTAAATGGTCGTTTAAATCTTCACCTGTTTGAATATCTCTAACTTTCCATTCTTGCCAATCTGAACCAGATGTTGATAAACCATAAGCTAAAAGTTTCCCATTTTCATTAATAGCAATTCCTGAAAGAGCAACAGTTCCATCTTCTGAAAGTTTATTTGGGTCAAGTAAAACCCTGGGTTCTGCGTCTAAAGAAGGGAGAGTATAGAGAACACTTTGGTTTTGTAAACCATTATTTTTGAAATAAAAGTAAGTTTCACCTTCTTTAAAGGGAGTACCATACTTTTCATAATCCCAAAGCTTAGTAAGACGTTGTTTAATTTTTTCCCTGGCAGAAATTTCATTCAAGTAGCCAAATGTAACTTGATTTTGTGCCTCAACCCAAGCCTTTGTATCTTCTGTATCAGGGTCTTCTAAAGCCCGGTAAGGATCTACAATTACAGTACCGTGATAATCATCAACTTGATTGCTTTTGCTAGTAGTTGGATAGGTTATAAATTTTTTAGAGTCAGTCATGGTTATGGATAGATAAGCTTGTACATATCCTATTATCTGATTGGTAATGAGTAACCTGACGGAATTAAATCAAACCATGTTAAGTAATGTAAAATTATTATAATTCAGTTCGTAGTCAGGGCTTTAGCCCTTATTTGCGGACTCAATTCCTCACTACAAACTTTTAATTATTTACACCGTCCTACTTAGACATAGGGATGAAAATTCAATATGCCGAACACGATATCACTCCAATTAAGCAGTAACGAGTTTTTCGCCTTTTAACATCCGTGTAGCAGCTTCTAAAAGTGCTTCTTCTAAATATGGTTTCGTGAAGTAGCCACTGGCACCGAGTTGTACTGCCATTTGTCGATGTTTGTCTGCACCTCGTGAGGTAAGCATGGCAATAGGCAAGTGATTAAGAGTACTATCTTTCTGGATGCGTGATAGCAATTCCAGTCCGTCACAGCGAGGCATTTCGATGTCACAGAAGACGATATCACAGGGAAGTCCAGAACGTAGCTTATCCCAGGCTTCCTGACCATCACGCGCCTGTTCCACACGATAACCTGCTTTACTAAAGGTTAGAGAGAGCAACTCTCGGACGGTAATGGAGTCATCAATAATCAGCACAGTTGGCTCAATTTTCGCCTCCATTGGTTCAGAGAAAGAAGTAGCAGTTTTCCGTTGCCAAGAACCGCCACCAATTTGTTTGGACATCTTACCTTGGAAGATATCAATGATTTCCAAAACGTCGGCAATGGGCATAATCCGACCATCACCGAGAACTGTAGCACCAGCTACACCGCTAGGTTTGGGTGCTGGTCCTTCAAATTGCTTAATAACTATTTCTTGTTCACTTAGTACTTGGTCAATCTGTAGAGCAACCATTGTGCTTCCTGAACGGACGACAACTACAGAAACCATGTCATCTTCTCTGGTGGCGCTGTAGACGTTACCGCGACTAATCTGGCGATTAAAGGCTAAAATTTCCTTCAGAGGTCGGAATGGTAGCACTGTATCCCGCCAAAAAATAAATGATTGTCCATCGGAATCTTGCTGAATATCTGTCGCTGGTATGTCTAGTGTGTCTTCTACTCCGTCCATTGGGAAGGCGATTCTTGATTTGTCGGAGACGCAGCAAAGAGCTTTACAGATACTGAGGGTGAGTGGTAGACGAATGGTGAAAGTGGTTCCTTTGCCAAGGCTGGAGTCAGTGGTAACTGTGCCACGAATTTCGTTAATGTTATTTTCAACTACGTTCATGCCTACACCCCGACCTTTGATATCATCAATTTCATCGGCGGTGCTAAAACTAGGCAGGAACAAAAGTTCATAAGTTTCTTGGCGCGTCATGCTTTGAGCTTCTTCTGGTGTAATTTCACCTTTCTCAATCGCCTTGATTTTAACTTTTTCGTGATCGATTCCTGCGCCGTCGTCACCTACAGAAATTACTGTTTGGTTTCCCTGATGGAAAGCACAGATGGTAATGGTACCTACGGGTGATTTACCAGCAGCTTGTCGTACTTCTGGAGTTTCAATCCCGTGTGCGATCGCATTATTGAGCATATGAGTGAGCGGGTCAGTCAGATGATCTAAAATCATCTTATCAATTAATGTATCTGCTCCTTCTGTCACCAACTCTACTTGTTTGCCGCACTTGATGCCGTTATCGCGCACACCTCGGCGTAAGCGATCTATGGCTTGAGCAAAAGGTACCATTCGCGCTCTAGTCAGTCCTTCTTGTAGCTGGGTGGTGACTTGGCGGAATTGTCGGGCGACGCGCTCGGTTTCTTCGGTGACAAAGTCAATGTCACTAGCTGATTCACGGACTCTAACAATGAACTCTATTGTCTCTTGGGACAATGTATGGAAAAGGGTAAAGTGATCCATTTCTAGCTCACTAAAACCTCTATCGTGAGAATTTCTGGATGATTCGCTGCTGTGTCCTTTGGAACGACTCCGGCTGCTGAGGAGAGATGCTTCTAATAGCGATCGCTCGTACAATTCCTGCATCCTCGCTCCTACATCCGACAGATGTTGTACTTGAATCAGCAAGTTATCTAGTGACTGCCGCAGACGTTCCTGATCCTGTTCTAATGTATTGCGATTAACTACCAACTCCCCAACTAAGTTGCTCATTTCATCCAGTTGCTTGACTGGAATCTTCATGCTTTCTTCTCTAGTCACACGACGAGTATTCAGACGTTGTGCTTTGGTGCTGTTGGATTTGGGCGCTCTCCCTTGTGCATTAATTGTTTGATCCGCTTCGTCCAGCAGTTTGGCTAATTCATCAAAGTCATCATCAACCTTTTCTGGGACTGACGCAGCATTGTAAGATTTGCCAAAGACTCGTGGAGATAATGTTACTGACTCTTGCGGCATTTCTGCTGCTGTAACATTGTCTGTACCCAGTAATACTGCTAAAGCGTCAAAATCTCTGTCTGCCATGGAGACAGAGTTGGTAGCGCATTCTGATGAATCATCTAGTAATGCGTCTAAAAAGTCAAATTCATCTGCGAATGATAACTCATTTTCATTGGTATTAACTGCTGTAGTTTCTATTTCTAGTTCTTCAGTATTTTCCTCTTCAATCATCAAGTCAGATACATCTATCTCACTCACCAATTGATGTTCTGCTGATGTATCTGTTGTGCTTTCGTCGTCTTCTAAACTGAATCCAGAGAAATCAAACTCTAGGGCTGAGTCAATATCCTCTAAGTCATTGCTGTGAGTATTAGCAATTAACTCGACTTGATTTGTTGTTGCTAGTAAATCAGTTTCTGTTAGTGATAAATCAGCAAGTAAATTCAATGGGGCTGTGAATTCTGAGGTATCGCTATCTGTGATTTCTTGTTGAATATTTGGTGAGTGAGTTGCTGTTTTATCCTCTAATACAACTGGTAATTCTTGACTACTGTTGTCCTCAAAACTCCCAAATATATCTATTTCATCAACTAATATTTCCAGAGACTGATTGTTAAATTCTGGTGTGAAATCAATCGCCTCTGCTGCTGATGATAAAATCTGCATATCTGGTAGTGATAATTCACTTTCATCAACATTGAGGGCGGAAGCCAAATCATCAAATAAGTCATCCCCTGCATTTGAGGTGAATATAAGATCCGCAACTTGTTCTTCTTCGTTGAAAGTGAACCCAAAATCTTCAATTCCAACATTGTCTTCGGAGGCAGATACAAATATACTTGCTTCTACTTCACTAACCATATCTTCGTCAAATACAGACGCAATTTGTGGTGGTACATCTGCATAATTCCAGAAGTTGTTCAGATTTTCTTCCGCGTTGGAAATTTCTGCTGCTGTTGTTTCTGGTAAAGCAAATATATCCTCATCATCTGTCAGACGGATTGTATTTTCTGCTATTTCATCAAATATATTCTCAAAAGACCAGGTTTCTGGTTGAGATTGAGTTAGTTCTGAATCTATGGTGTCACTAAAATCAAGTTCTTCCCCAGAATCTACATTTGTAGTTGCTGATAAAAATTCATCAAAACTATTTGATGATATGATAGATAATTCATTGCTGGCAATAGTTTCTAGTTCTTTTGAACTTACTTCCTGTGAAAATAATAAACTATTGTTGTTAGAAGTTACTACCGATTCTTCGTCGGTAAAATCCGCTAAGAAAAAGTCTATATTTGGACTGGAAACATCATTACTTTCTGTGATTTGATTTGGCGTTTCTAAAATCTCTTCTTCAAAAACGTTATCACCAAATAATTGATTGAGGTCTTCTGTAATCTTGGCAAGATTTTGAGGAAAGTCATTATTTTTAGGATCATCTAATGACAGCAATTCTTGTAAATCGTCGTCATTTTCATCTTCTAAATCATCGCTACTAATTCCTAATTGATTAATAGTAGTGTTGAGAATTTCTTCTTGTTGCCAGGTTATTTCCAAATCGAGAGTATCACCTTGAAATATATCATCTAGAGTATTTAACTCGGCAATGCCTACTTCCAGTCCCTCAATAATATTACTATTGGATGTGAGTGTTTGGTTTGGATGAGTTGTAATCTCTGGTAAGTCATCAACAAAGCTATCGTTTAATTCTGCTAATCTGTTTATTTCTTCTGTTGAATCTAGTATAATTGTGCTGCTTTCTGCTGGCAGCGAAAATTCTGGATTTATTTCTGGAGTGATGGTAAATTCTGTTACCGTTTGTGGTTGTTCATTACCGAAATCAACGGCATCAAAATTTAGTTCCAAGAAATCTAGTTCTGGAATCAGTTCAAGTGCTTCTAGTTGGGGACTAGTGGTTACTTGAGCCTCTTTTCCTTGGATTACTAATTCTTGAGCTTTTTTGATCTCGGTAATCACGATTTTAGCTAAAGTCAGATAACTATTTTCAGGATTAGCGATCGCATTAGCTGCTGATTGAGATAAACTGCACCAATTGGGCAAATTTAATTTTTCACCCAGTTTCACCAACTGGTAACAGCTTTCCTGGAGTTTTTCTCGTGATGATGGTGTGGTACTTTGTTTAAACAGTTGCAACATTTCCCTCAGGGATTGCAACACCTGGTTTTGAAACTCTGACCAATCATCATTTCTACTGTTTGCTACTGGAGGTTTCTGGACTTGAGGTGCTGATACAGGAGCCTGTTCTGACAATTTGCTAGGTGTAGCAGCAATCGCAACAGGATACATCTGGATTAATGTTGGGTGTTCAGCGATTGGGGCTGTACGACCCTCCGATTGTACCAGTAGTTGTAGATGCTGATTCAGCCATTCAAAGACTGGCTCAGTTTCTGACATCAAAGTATTCGCCGTTTCTTCTGAAAGACCAAAGGGACTACCAAGATGGTCTAACAAAGCTTTTAATGTATCAGAAACACCAAGAAACAGTGACTCTAACTTTTGGTCAACTTTAATTGAATGTTCTTTAAGAATTTTAAAATAATCTTCTAAGCGATGAGAGGTATGCTGGATACTGCTCAACCCTAGCATGGCCGCCCCTCCTTTGATGGAGTGAGCAGCCCGGAAGACTTCGTTGATCATTTCTGGGTCGTTCAGGGTATCTTGGAGCTTCAGTAACCCCTGTTCGATAGTATTCAGGTGTTCTCTAGCTTCTTCGATAAAATAACCCAAAATTTTCTGTTGTTGTTCCGGCTGCATCTGCATAAGAATAAAGGATGAATGATATAGTCCGTAAATTCCCGTACTCTACATGAGAACCCTAAGAGTAGGATTAAGTCTGAAGCATAAATTATACTTCATACTTTATACTTCATCCTTTACCTAGATTCAATAGTTTCCACTCGGAAGCGTTCCACAGAGGCGATTAAATCGCGGGATACGCCCACCAAGTGCTGTAGTGCGCCGGAAACTCGCTGTGCTTCTTGAGAGGTTTCTTGGGCTGTAAGTTCGACTGATTGCATCACCTGAGCCACAGCACGGGAGGTTTCCGTCTGTTCTACGGTGTCGCTGGTAATTGAACGTACTAAAGTATCAATATGCTTGGCGACTTCAATGATGTTTTCGAGCGATCGCTTGGCTTCTTCTGCCAATTTTGTCCCTTGAATTACCTGTTGTGTCCCTTCTTCCATCGCTGTCATTACAGAACTAGTTTCGCTCTGAATTTGCATGACTATTTGTTCGATTTCTTTTAAGGACTTGGCAGATTTGTCTGCTAACTGGCGGACTTCATCTGCTACAATCGCAAATCCACGACCTGCTTCTCCTGCTCTAGCTGCTTCAATACTAGCATTGAGTGCCAACAAGTTGGTACGAGAAGCAATTTGGGAAACCAAGGCGACAATAGAGTTAATTTCTTGGGAAGATTCGGCTAATCGTTTGACTTTACGGGTAGTTTCTGCAACTGTCTCCCGAATTTCCAAAATCCCTGCTACCGTATTTTCTACTGCTTCCCCGCCTTTAAGAGCGATCGCACTGGCATCACGGGCTACAGTTTCTGCTTCTTTTGCCGCTACTGCTACCCGTTGGATGGATTCGGTCATCACCTGTACGGAATTCAAGGTGACGGCTAACTCTTCGGCTTGACGTAAGGCATCACCGGATAAGGCTCTAGCAAAGGTTTCTGAGTTGGTTGAACCTTTAGTTACTTCCCGTGCGGCTACTTTTACCTGTTGGACAATATCCCGCAGGTTTTGAATAGTCAGGTTAAAGGCATCAGCTACAGCTCCTAGTACATCGGCTGTCACCTCGGCTTGCACAGTTAGATCGCCCCTAGCAGCCCCTTCCACATCGTCTAAGAGACGAATTACTTGACGTTGCAGGTTTTCTTTGGCTTCTTCTTGTTCAACAGCTTTCCGTTGCGCCTCATTGGTTGTCGTGAAAATTACCCGCGACATATCATTGAAACTGGTCGCTAAGTACCCTAATTCGTCTTCTGAGTAAACTGTGGCTTGAACATTCAGATTTCCTTCCCGGACGGCATCAAACTGAGTTTGCAAATCCTTGGTGGTACGCCGAATTTGCTTGAGTGTGAGATTGCCCATAAAACCTGCGGTCACTCCACCTGCTAATCCGGCCGCTAAAGCCATTGCCCAGCCTGTGTTCCTGACTGATTCTCGCTGTGAACTTGGAGAAAAGGAAGTAGCTCCAAAGCTGATTAAAGCTGCTACCACTGCTGATGTTAAGCCTACGGTTCCAGCAATATACCACTGCTTTTTCTCTAGTGAGGCATTCTCAAAAAATCCAAACAAGCCTTGGTCAACTGTGACGTTGGGTTCTAGCTTAGGAGCATCTGACAGTGTAAATACTGAAACTGCATCTTGAGAGCCTGTAATTGTAAAATCATCTGATCTATCCCGATCAACAGCGCTATTACCGGATAAACTGTCAGTAAAACTACTGGTCATATCATCCCTGTTTTCTGATGATTCAGACTCTAAATCATCAAAGTCAGCATCTCCTGTTAGATCAAAGCTAGGAATACTACCAATATCATCAAAGTCTCCAAAATCTCCAAAGTCGTCTAGAAAATCGATTTTGTTTGCAGAGTTTTCTCCACTCAGGATACTACTGTTATCTTCATCTGCTCCAAAGCTCTCTGAACCAAAAGCCCGATCAAATGCTTCTGGATCAAAACTGTCATCATCAAAATTATTTAGATTTTGATAACTATTGACTTTAACCTGCGGGTTATAACCATCCAGGTTACTGTTCAGAGATAATGAGCCTTGATGATTTGAATTAGAAACTGATGCAGAGTTTGTTTCTTCTGGGATCTGATTTAACCAATTATCTGGGGTTTGGAAAGATATATCTTCATCAATGTTGCTTAAATCATTATTTGTCAAACTATTGTTGATTTCCTGTTCGGCAACCCCGATATTTATATCTTCCTGACTCTCATTGGCAAAGTCTAAATTTCCCAGACTCATCTCTTCCAATTCTGGTGAATCTTCTTCCCTGATTAATTCAGGTGTTGGTTGCCAGTTATTATTCAGTCCAAAAGGTGAATTATTCTCCTCTTCACTAATTTCTGAATTTAGATCAAAGTCTGTAAAAGGACTGTTTCCAAATGATTGTTCAATATTTACACTGGAATTATCTTCTTGCCAAAAAGCAGGTAACTCTAAAGCTCCTGATTCTTCACCACTGTTTTCTACTGGATCTAGAAATTGCTGATCTAGCGCAAAGGGATCATCATCAAATGCTACTGAGTTATTTGGTGTGGCATTGAATTCTGTGTTGTTGACAGCGATATTAAAAGGATTACTCTCCGATATGTCTTCAAGCGCATCCTCAGATGGTTGATAATCACCAAAAGATGCCATATCAAAACTGGTGTTATCCAATTCTCCATCAACTCCCAAGTCTAGCAATTCTAGCTCACCGGTTACTGGTTCATTGGATATTTCGTGAGCATTCTTGATCTCACTCGGCTCTTCTGTCAGTTGATCAGATTCTAATGTTCGCAAGTATGAATTAATACTTTCAATACCGTTATTGGCAAAACCAACAATTTCTTGATCATCTGTCAAATCCAACACCTTGTGATATTCTGCTTTGGCTATATCGTACTGCTGCAAAACGTAGTAGGTATGCCCCCGCAACAAATGAGAGTTGGGGTCATCTGGAAAATTTTGCACCACTTGGCTGACCAAAGTAGCAGCAACTTCATAGTTGCCTTGTACGTAGGCTGTCATTGCCTGTTGGTATGTTGAATTATCATCATTTATATTTATTGCCATGTCCTCCCTCCCGACTTCATCCTGCCCATCGCGCACTTCGCAAAATTGCTGTTTGATCAATTAATCGCAGATACTTATTTTTTGTAGTATCTAACCATTCACCACGCAAAAAAGGAGCCATTGTATCTGGCACATTATTTGATGGCATCAGATACTGTACATCAAGCCAGTCCATACCACAGATTTCTTCTACTCCTAAGCCTACTATGATGTCTTGATCTTCAATAGCAATTACTTGTATCTCAGATCTATCAGTGTTTAATGCCGTTCCTTCCCCCAAAAATTGACCCAAATCTGCCACCCAAATTAATCGCCCTCGTAAATTTAGAGTCCCTAAAAGTAATGGAGAAACATTAGGAATTGGAGTGATGCGATCTGGACTTAGTTCAATCACCTCCCGAATACCAGTTGCTTGTAATGCAAATTCCTGATCAGCAGAAATGTAAAACCTTAAATGTAACTCACCTTCGGGACTTTCTAGTTGTAATTCCGGGCGAAATTGATCTTGACCGCTGCCACTTAAAAAGTCTGGTTTGCTAACCATGTTGTTGTCATCCTTATCCCCGCAGCAGTTGTTTGACTGTTCCTACCAACTCGGTTGGCTGAAACGGTTTAGCGATATAAGCATCAGCCCCCTGTTTCATGCCCCAGTATCGATCAAATTCTTCACCTTTGGAAGAACACATGACTACAGGGACATTTTGGGTTTTCGGATCGGACTTTAATCGCCGACAAAGTTCGTAACCGTTCATCCGGGGCATGACAATATCTAAGACTACTAAATCTGGAGGTGTACTTTGAATTGCTTCTAAAGCTTCTAATCCGTCACAAGCATGGGTAACTTTTAAGCCACTGGCTTTGAGGAGGTCTGTAATCATCTCCCTTTGGGCGATACTGTCTTCCACGATCAAAACTGTACTCATAAATGCCTATCTACCTCCTGATTTAGACTTTCCTTTCTGGAATATTCCCTGATTCCCTTACAAAATATTACTTGTATAATTTAATTCTACTTCACACTAATTTACTGAGTCTGGATGTTTTACTGGGGTTAGCTGATTCTGTGATAACATTTTTTACCCTATCTTTGAGCAAATCCACAAGTCTTGTATTCCGTTTATATTCCCACAACAGAATCTATGTTGATATATTTTTCTACAAGCATGAGTAATTCAGTATCTACAAATGGCTTTGTTAAATAATCTGTAGCTCCAATCATCCTCGCTCTGACGCGATCAATAAAGCCTTCTTTTCCCGTCAGCATGATAATTGGTACGAGCCGAAATGCTCTGGAATGTCTCAGCATGGCACAAATCTCATATCCATCTAGCTCCGGCATGGCAATGTCGCATAAAATCAAATCTGGTTGGAGTTGGAACACTAGGCTGAGGGCTTCTAAAGGCTTAGTGATAGAAATCGCTTCATACCCTTGTGGTTTCAATATTGACTCTACAGTTTCGCAGATTGCGATCGCATCTTCAATACAAACTATGCGTCTTTTACGTTTGTCTGCTTGCTCCCAGGTTTCAATTTTAACCTTAGGTTTAGATGTAACTGAATATACTAATTGCAACCAGCCTTGTTGTACGTAAGGATACATTGCTTTGGCAACGGTTAAAATATCACGGTTGAGATAGCGAGCCAACTGACGGAGGGATGTTTTTCCATCTGCCCAATGTTGTAATTTATTGACTGTTGATGCTGGTAGTGAGTTGCTCAATTTAGATATGTCAGCTAAGACTGGTAACTGTTCTGGTGATTGAATATGTGGATATAGTTGCTTCCACTCTTGTACCTGCTTCGTAATTTTGGTGACTAAGATAGTAATTTCCAAGCTAGTTAATTGCGGAACAAGTGCTGTCCCTAAATCAAAAATAAAACTACCTTGGTGTAAACTCAGCAGATCAAACAGTGTCTCATGCACTAAGCCATGAATGATATTCCTTGCTACTTTTGGGGTGATAATATTATGTTCCAAGAGCGCCCAAAGGTAGGCATACTCAGGTGAATTTGTGGATTCTAAGGTAGCAAGTTGCTTTTGATTAAGTCGCTTATCGATTCGATAATGACGTAAATAATCATCAATCCGAGATAAACTACTTTCCCCAGCTTGACAATAAACTATTTGACCGTTTAAGAAAAATACAAACCAAGACTGTGGTTTACTTTCCCACGCAGGAAAATGCTGGGAACCGCTTTCTTCACTCAGTTTATGACTTTGGTAAGAACTATGAGCTTCTACCCACAACTGCCCAGTTCGTTGTCCTAGCTCGATTAGTTGTAAGATACTGCAAATATCAATCTCGTTTAAATTTCCTTGCATTTAGCTAAAAAGTACTCCTTGACATTCTAGTTAAGATTACTTGATTAATTGTCAATCAGTGTTAATTTGTTAGCTATGACCATTCTTCAACTTTTTCATGTTTTCAGTAGCCTAATAAGGTAATATACTCGCAAGGCTATTATCTATATAAGCATTTGAGCAACCCAAAGATGAAGCTTTTGTGAGCGATATTTGACAAAGTTGGTGATCATACGGTAGTCACAATCACTATCATGAGTACAGGATATAAAAGATGCGACCCAGCCGCGTCTACCAAATATCAAGATATATCAAGATGTGAAATATCACTTCTATCAGTAGTTTTGTCTATCTTGTGCTGCTAGACTTAAGTTAAGCAAAACAAGTTAAGAGAATAACCTAAGATATATCCCAAAACACGGACGTAAAGTGCATCCAAAGGATTAACGGTGTGCTGTATTTAGCAGAAGTACAAAAGCAAAAAGGCGGCTTACTCAGTGGTGGTTCTAAAACAGAACTAAAACTACTGACTTGTCAACGAAGCGACCAGAATTGGAATACTGTGTCGGAAGAAACTATTGCATATGAGGATGGAAGTAAATTAAATGATGGCTCACTAGTACTAGTAGAACTGAGTCCGAATCGTCAAGTACAGCGAATTCAGGAGGCTGGCCGGCCGCTAGTTAACATTTTGCAGAATTTTTCCCGTCAAATGGAAAAATTTAAGCTCAAAGAAGATGAAATTGATCAGTGGAAGCAATCACTGATGTTTCAAGTCCAAGAGCTAAATCGCCGCGAAATGGAAATGGAATCGCGCTTAGAACAAGTACAGCAACTAGAAGATGATGTTCAACGATTAGAATCACAAAAACAAGAGGTTGATACATCTCGTGAGCAAATTGAACGGTTGCAGGCAGAAATTGAACGGAACCGTCAAGAACTAGAAGGTGCTTGGGAGCATCTACGGGGAGAGCAGCGTCGTCTGGACGAAAACCAAGTAAATTCGCAGCCTGTCCAGTTTTTGGATGAAGAGCAAAGTCGGGTAATTACTGATTTGCTTGAGCGCTTATCTGGTGGTGTTGGTTCTACGGGAACAGTACAAGAAAATCTCAATTGTGCTTTTGAACTCATCGAACAGCAACAAGCGGTTCTGAACCCACATTGGCAACAACTAGAGTTACAACGGACTTTAGCTCAACAACAACAAGGGAAAGTTGAACAATTATCACGCACCTTGCGCGATCGCCACACTGAACTTCAACAATTACAAAGTTCTTTGGAGCAACAAATAAATCAGTTACAACTGTCCAATACTACACTTCATAACAAACAAGAATTTGCTGCCACACTCAAAGAACATTTGCGAAATCAAGAACATTTATACCAACAAACCCACACCTTGGTAGCAACAGCTGGTAATGTGGTTTTCGGTCAGCAAGTTGATGTGGAAAGTTTGCAGAAAATGCCCTTAGAAGAACTGCAAAAAATGGTACAGGATTTGCAGAATAAATTGGAAATCGATTCTAGTTTTGTTCAAGATCAAGAACAAGAACTAAATTACAAACAAGAAAGTATAGAAGAATTGCAAACAAAGATTCAGCAAGCGTCTGGGGAAGATTTAAAAAATCTAGAACTAGAACTAGGAGATGAAACAGTCCTCTACCAAATGCTCAATGAGAGTTTAGTCGGACAACGCCGCAATTTGCTAGAACGGCAGCAAACTCTCTCTCAACACCAAACTATACTGCTGCAACGACAAGGACAGACTGTTGTCAATTCTCCAGGAGATAACACAATTAATTTAGGGTCAATCCTTTCGCAAATTGATACCCAACGACAACAACAGTCCCAAGAGGTGCAAAAACTGGAAAGTGAAATATTACAGTTGGGTGTAGATATGGAGACGATCCAAGAAGCAATTGGTCATCAAACCCATGATTTAGAGTCAAAGCGCCAAGAACTCCAAACCATAGAAGAACAATTACTCAACTTGCAAACAGCAACTGCTGAATGCTGGGGTAAGGTGAATCTCTATCAAGAAGCACTACAACCTATTCAAGATTCTTTAGATAGTTTACGGAATCAAATGCAAGCAATTGCAGACTCTTTGGCTCATATCCAAGAAAGTGGTGATTCTCATCTTCAGACTATTAGCGAAGTGTGTCAAACTATCCAGAGTCTAATTAACTTTCCAGAAGTAGTCGCATCTTAGCAAGAACTAAGAATGACACGGACATGGAGGGATGATAAGACCACTTGTGGCGCAACCCAGCGAACTGTAAAGGAATTCTCGCTCCTTGAGGACGAGGAGGTAAGTAGGTGGGCGTTAAAAATTGTCGTTGGGGTAAGGCAGGGAGCAGGGGGCAGGGGGAAAGAGGGTTTCAGCCCTATTTACTTTTCTTCACATACCTTTAAATTTTTCTGTTTACCTACTTATGTCAAAACTACTTCATCCTTCATTTTTGGTAGTCGATCAAGATGTAGTCATCTTGTACTAAAGCGATCGCACCACCAGGAAAAGGATCTGTTTGAGAACGATTCGGAGCGCTAATTAAAGCCGTTAATTTCTCAATATGCTCAAAGTTGGGAGCATCATCAAGTATTACTTGCAGTACCTGACGCATAACACGGCGTTGTAGTGCTAAAGGTGCTGTTTTTAAGATTTTTCGATTTAGCCTGATATTCAATCGATCCTTTACCCCCAACCCATCTCCGCAAGTCGGAGACGGTATGAAAATTGCTTTTTGTCGCAATTTTTGGGCTTCTTGTTCTAAATACTCCACTTCTGCTTGTAGCAGTTCGGCTGTTTGAGCCAAATTTAATTCTACTTTGGGATTGAAATTTGTTTGTAAATATGGTAATAGTTCTTGGCGAATACGATTTCGCGCATATTTTAAATCTTGATTTGTCGAATCGTCCCAAATAGATAAATTAAACTCTTGGCAAAATTGCAGTGTTTGAGAACGAGTAATTTCTAATAATGGTCGCACTAACCTAATATTATCAGTTAGTGAGCGTTCCCAAGTCAGAGCTTGTAAACCGTCAGCACCAGTACCACGGATTAAATTGTAAATTAGCGTTTCCGCGCGATCGCTTGCAGTGTGTCCGGTAATAATATATTGATAATCATGAAGTTGGGCAATTTTAGTTAAAGCTTGATAGCGCCAATTCCTAGCTGTAGCTTCAGTATTTATAGGTTCATTAGCCGTTTCTAAATAAAAAGGTGTTTCCCAAGATTTAGCCAAATTTTCAACATGGTGAGCATTAGCTTGGGAGTCTTCACGCCAACAATGATCACAATGAGCAATACCCAAATTCCATTCCCATTTGGGTTGTAAATCTAATAACAATTTAATTAAACAAAGAGAATCTTGTCCACCAGATACCGCCACTAATAGGCGTTGGTTATGCTCAAATAGACGACGTGCGCGAATGGTGCGGTGTATTTGAGCGTGTATGGGAGTCCATGTCATGAGGAGATTTGTAACTGCTTGATTCGTCCACTGACTCAACTATACTAAATATTGATTACATATCTTATTTAGGATTGTTAGCAATTCCCATTCAAGTCAGGTATGAGCAGTAATAATTAAACACAGATGGACGCAGATAAACGCAGATAATTTTGTAATTCATTAGACTAGGAAATGCTATATCTAAATGATAAATGCAATATCCATTTGATATAACTTAGTGAGTTGAGGACTTGATAACTCTAACTGCGTAAAGCTTCCAAGCTTCTAATTCTGGTAATTTCCAAAGTGCTTTTTTGATTTGCTCATCATGGGAATAATATTTAAGAAAATTACTCCATGATGCTAAAGAACTTTGTTTATCTCCCTCCGCTTCCTGAACTTGTGCTAATAAGCAATAAGCTGGAGCATATTCATTTTCTAATTCTAAGCAGATAAGTAAATGTTGTTTTGCTTGCTCGTAATTATCTTGTTGAAAATATGCCCAACCCAGATTTTTATGAAGTGCAAGTTTGACCGTACTATCTTTTACCCTTGACAAAATAGGCTCAATAATTTCTACAGCATCAGCACTATTTCCGCGAATAATTTCCAAGCGAGCTAAGTTGTTAACAGCAGCATCAGCCGCCCGATTATTATATTTAATTGCAATCTGATAGTGATAGAAAGCATTGTTAAAATTATCTAGCTTTTCATAAGCTGCTCCCAAATTATAGTGAGCAAAAGCATAGCTTGGATTAAATATAACTGCTAATTCCAGATAAGCTACAGCACTAGGAAAGTCATAGTTGAGGTAGTTTTTATGTCCTATTTCATTTAGAGATTTAGCAATTTGTTTCTTTTCTTGTTCATTAAAGTTAATCCGATTTAGCACCTTTTTTACATCATCTAACATATGCTGACTAACAGATAGCAAGCGCACGATAGATTCACTGATATTTACTTTTTCTGAGTCTACTAGTTCTGCTGCTGTGTCTTCTTCTCTAAATTTAGCTTGACGTTCAGTTAGTAACTCAGGTTTGTGTTTAGCAAACAGCGCCACCAACTCCAAACGTTTGTAGCGACGATTATCAGAAGGTTCATTATTCAGTCCAAATTCATAACATATTCTTTCCACATATTTTCTGACAGATGCTTCCCCAATGTTCATAGCATCAGCTATATCAATATCCGTCTCCCCGGCTAGTATTTTTTGCAACACTTCTTTGCGTCGATCTGTCAGCTTGTCGAAGATGTGTTCAAACTCTTGTTGATTCATCCTTGGTTTTAATTGCATCAGTAATTAACTAGTTCACGCCTGTAACTATTTTACAACAAGTTAACAATAATTATGTTCCTATCACTATTAGGACTCAAGCAACTGTGATACTTGCATAAGTTTTCTGGAGTTGACATCTTCAAAGAGATGGGTTGTAAAATACTTAAATAAGTAGTCGTGCAAAATAAATTGTACATTTAGGAGAGGGAATAGGGAACTCTTAACAGGGAACAGGGAACAGATAAGCACTATAGGGATTTTTATTTGTTCCGAAAATATTCAATTAATTTTGCTCAGGTACTTATCATTTTTTTGGACTCTTTGAGAATCTATCCCAGCCGGATTATTAATTCTAACTGAGTTTCTGTTTCTTAGCTCTAACCAATAAACCATGTTTAGGTGCAAATATCATGGCTACAATGAACAATAAGGTTTGCAACACAACAATACAACCACCAGTTGCACCATCGATGTAATAGCTAATGTAAGTTCCCATAACGCTTGAAAACACTCCAGAAGCCATAGCAATCAGCATCATATGGTCGAAGCAGTCTGTTAATAAATAAGCAGTTGCTCCGGGTGTCACCAGCATCGCTACAACCAGAATAATCCCTACAGTTTGTAGTCCAGCCACAGCAGTTAAAGATAGTAATGATAGTAAAAGATAGTAGAGCGCTCCTGTATTTAAGCCGATAGAACGTGCATGAGTAGGGTCAAAACAAAATAACAATAGGTCTTTGCGTAAGATGGCGATTGCTACTAAAGTAATAACGCTAATAATTACAGTTTGAATGATATCTGATTGAGAAATACCCAGAACATTACCAAACAGAATATGCGTCAAATCTATACTGCTTGGTGTTTTAGAAATTAGCACTAAGCCCAAAGCAAAAAAACCAGTAAAAACTAATCCAATTACGGTATCTTCTTTAATTCTTGTCTTAGACTTGATCACACCAATAGCAACAACTGAACTGACACCAAATACAAATGCCCCAATAGCAAAGGGTATTTTTAATATATAAGCAATTACAACCCCAGGCATAACTGCATGGGAAACTGCATCACCCATTAATGCCCAACTTTTCAAGATCATGTAACATGATAGCACTGAACAAACCATCCCAACTAAGGCACTAATTAAAATTGCCTTAACCATGAATGCATTTTGCAAAGGGACAGTAAACCATTGAAGTAATTCCATTATATTTCTTCCTGATTATTAGAATTTAAACGGCTTTTAGTAAACGTCAATTCACCGAGGGAACCGCCAAAGGTACGAGATAAATTTTCTGCTGTAAAAACTTCAGAGGTATTGCCGTAAGCTAAGATAGTACGGTTGATTAAAACGACTTGGTTACAAAAAGTTGTGATTGATGCCAAGTCATGAGTAGAAACCAAAATTGTATGACCTTGTTCTCTTAATTCTAATAATAGGTCAATCATGGCTTTTTCTGTTTTGATATCCACCCCTGTAAATGGTTCATCTAGCAGTAATATTTTTCCCTGTTGTGCCAAAGCACGCGCAAAAAAGGCACGTTTCTTTTGTCCACCAGAAAGTTCTCCAATTTGGCGATTGCACATTTCCCACATTTGCACTCTCTCCAAACTTTCCCTCACTACCTGTTTATCCTGAACTGAGGGAATTCTCAATATATTCATATACCCATAACGCCCCATCATTACCACATCATAAACACTTACCGGAAAATTCCAGTCCACCTCCTCTGACTGTGGTACATATGCTACCAGGTTATTTTTTTGTACCATTCTCATAGGTAAGCCATTAATTAACACCCTGCCTATTGTCGGCTTAACAAACCCCATAATTGCTTTAAATAGAGTTGATTTTCCGCTACCATTCATCCCCACCAACCCACAAATTGAACTGGTTTTGAGTTGCATAGAAGCACCATGTAAAGCCACCTTGCCGTGGTAATCAACTGTGACATTTTCGACATCAATACTGATTAAGTTCATATTCATTTATCACTTGTTATTTTTTAGTTTGTAAAGACAGAAAATTTATATTCTCTCCTAAAAAACTTAACTCACTTCCACATTTTTAATTTCCCTGTAAACCTTGAATTAGTGTGTTCACATTATATTCAAGTAACTTGAGATAAGTTGTTGCTGGCCGATCTGATGAAGAAAGAGAATCTACATAGAATACCCCACCAAACTTTGCACCAGTCACATTAGCAACTTCTCTTTGAGCTTTATCACTGACTGTACTTTCACAGAAAATAGCAGGTATTTTATTTGTCTTAACAGTTTCAATTACCTTTTCCATCTGTCTCGGCGTGCCTTGTTGTTCTGAATTTACTGGCCAGAGATAAACTTCTTTTAAACCGTAATCGCGGGTAAGATAAGAAAAAGCACCTTCACAACTAACTATGTAGCGTTGATCAGAAGGAATGACTGACAGGTTTTTTCGCAGTTTTTGGTCAATTGTCCGAATTTTTTGACTGTATGCTTGAGCATTAGCATTGTAAGTATCTGCATTCTCTTGGTCTAAATCTACCAGTGCTTTGCGAATATTTTCGACATAAATCAACGCATTTTGGGGTGACATCCACGCGTGAGGATTAGGTTTGCCTTTGTAAGCATTTTCCGCAATTTCTACAGGTTTAATTCCGTCACTTAGAGTAATGTGAGGAACCTTAGGAACACTGTTGTAAAATTTCTCTGCCCAGCGTTCTAAACTCAAACCATTGTCTAAAATTAGGTTAACTGATTTCGCCCTAACTAAATCACTGGGTGTCGGTTCATAGCCGTGAATTTCTGCACCAGGTTTAACAATTGATTCCACAATTGCCTGATCACCCGCTACATTTTTAGCCATGTCTGCAATAACAGTGAAAGTTGTGAGAATTACCTTTTTGTCTTTCTTGGCAGGATTTACAGCACTGATAGCCTTAGGTGTAGCATTTACCTGGGATTGATCATCAGGGGTGGAACTACATCCACTCAGCCAAAAACCTAATAATAGCCCAGATGCAACAGCCGATAGTTGTGCTGGGAAACTATTGACAGTTATGTTCATTTATTTATTTTCATAATCTTCTCATTTTTATATAACCTTACCACATGGCAGATAAAAATGAGAAGACTTAAGATCACACCTTGTTTTTCAAGGTTTACTTGTACAGTTCTGCTAAGATATGAACTTTTGTAAATTTATGAGGAAAAATTTTATTAGTTAACATCAAAAAACTACTTAATTGTGACATATTTGCTGTGACTGGAGCTATTTTGGGCTTAATGGTTGTTTAAGCCCCGTTATTTTGATGAAATTGGCAATTTAATTTATAAATTAATCAAATTTATAATTGAGGTAGATTGGTAACTTTTGGTTGCTCGAAATAACCATATACAACCTGAGATACTTGACGAATAAAAGCTATGGCTCTACTGTCATTATTTGGTCTTCGCACGAAAATTCCTGCTAAATAGCGTTTACCTGATGGTGTTTCAATAATACCCGCGTCTCCCAGTACAAACCTCAGAGTTCCTGTTTTATGAGCAATACTTGCCCCATTACCCAAGCCAGATGGCAGTAGGCTTCTATTATGACAATGAATCATAATACCTAAAACTTGAGAGCGACTTGTATCAGAAATTAATTGATTATTTGTAATTAAAGCTGACAGTCTGACTAAGTCTTTGGCACTAGTTTTATTAGTTCCTTTAAAGTCTCCTAACATATTCTTAATTACAGTACTTTGTAACCCCCAAGCCCGAAACCGCTGATTTAAATTTGCCTTACCACCTAAACGGTCGATCATCATATTGGTAGCGGTATTATCGCTAATAGTCATCATTTTATTGACAGTTTCTAAAAGACTCAGCTTAGTTCCTACTCGCCGATACTGCATATCTCCAGAACCACCAGTAACGTGTTTACGTTGCATCACCAATGTTTCATTTAAGTTGATTCTCCCTGCATCTACTTCCTGAAATAAAGCAATCAAAATAGGATACTTAATTGTACTAGCAGCCGAGAAAGGTTGATCACCATTTATATTTAAATAATTTCCGGTTTGCAAGTCCATAAAAAAGATTCCGGGAGTGAGGAATCTGTATCGAGCCATTAATGCTTTAATCGGAGTCTGTAGTTCTGATAATTCTCTTCCTAAAGGGACTATACCAGTGTATTTAGCAGTATCTATTGGATTGGCAAAATCTTCTGAAAGAGTTGGAGGAATAAATTTTAATTCTGGTAGTTGTAAATTTGAGCGATTTCCCTGTCCAACGTTTGCGTTCTCAACTTGATTCGTGTTAAAATTTGCCTTTGCTGGCAAGGATATTAGAAGAACACTTGTGAGGCTAAGTAATAACCAGTTTAGTTTCATATATTGATGTGAGGATAGTGGTAAAGGATATGACAGAGATTCCCAGAAAAGTAAATTAAATCCTGATTGATTGACATAGTATTCACTAAACTACTCTATGTCAAGATATTTAGATAACGTAATATACTGTAATTTAGGAACCAGAAAATATGAGTTAAAAGCACAAAATCAGATCCAGCAAATTTACATATATGCTATTTACTAATTATCTAAACAGCAATCTGAAAATTAAGTAGAGCAATGTAAATAATTAAAGGTTTGTAGTCAGGAATTCAGTCTTACTTAGGTTATTTTTTCAGAGGGAACAGGAAGCAACTCTTAACAGAAAAAACTCATGTTTAAAAACATGAGATTGAAATAATGATACTGTTTTTTTCGTGTCACTCTCCTTGTAAAAACATCCTTTTTTTTGACTGAGCTTTAAACTCAGAACTAAAGTTTTTTATTTGTTCACTGTTGACTGTTCCCTTTTTTTGTAATGACGTTTAAGGCGCAGAGATTACACAATTTTGCCATCATTGACAAGAGATTCATTAATTAATAACTTTAAAATATCAATACTTTGTCCAAATTGGAAAAAGCCTTGATTTTTAGGTTGGGTTGTGGAACGTAAACGTTCGCGGAGCAATCAGCATAAAAACAAACAAATGCGTTGGGTTACGGTGTAGCTTAAGCCAACCGACAGAAAATGGATAAGGTATTTAAATATAGAAAGTTTTTTCTGCCAACAAGTACTTATGCCAAATAACAGGAATCTTTTAACGGACAACAGAGCAGGAATATAAAGATTTAGATAATTTTTTAAAAAATGGACATATATTTTGGTATGGGGACTTACTATCCTTTTCTCCAAATTTGCCGGAAGCGATCGCACTTTAGTTAGAGTCAGATGAGGTATCCTTTGCCGCTCAACTTACTCCGTATGTAGATAAGTATAAGAATTTACAATTGCTCAGAACCCTTAGTCCTCAAAGAAAGAAGGTATCAATGTGTAACACTTGCTGTATGTTTTGAAAACTTTAGTCGCCAATTATGCGTTAGATAAGTTAAAGATGGAAATATCTGACAATTCTACACGTGACCATTTCCTACCCAGTCTCCTGGGCAGAACTAAACCTGAAGTTGAGCAGATTTTCACCCTAGCGGGTAGTTGTGAGGATTAAATCACCACCTCAGCGTGACGTTTCATCTTGACATTTCGCCAAAATTATCTCAACTTGACTGTTTAGCTTCACAGCTATTCTTTTTTTAAAATTTCCATGTCAACTCTCGTCATTGTCGAATCTCCGACCAAAGCTCGTACCATTCGCAACTACCTGCCCAAAGACTATCGGGTAGAAGCCTCAATGGGTCATGTGCGTGACCTCCCGCAGTCAGCTAGTGAAATTCCCGCCGCCGTCAAAGGGGAAAAATGGGCGCAGCTTGGGGTGAATATAGAAGCCGACTTTGAACCGGTGTATGTTGTCCCCAAGGATAAAAAGAAAGTTGTCACCCAGCTTAAAGAAGCCCTCAAAGGTGTTGATGAATTAATTCTGGCAACCGACGAAGACCGGGAAGGTGAAAGCATCAGTTGGCATTTATACCAGTTGCTGAAGCCAAAAGTGCCGACAAAGCGAATGGTGTTCCACGAAATTACCCAAGATGCCATCAAAAAGGCTTTGAAAAATTGCCGTACTATTGATGAGCAGTTAGTTCGCGCCCAAGAAACCAGACGAATTTTAGATCGGTTGGTAGGATATACCCTATCGCCCTTGCTATGGAAAAAAATCGCTTGGGGTTTATCCGCAGGACGAGTCCAGTCTGTAGCGGTGCGGCTGTTAGTCACAAAGGAACGCCAACGCCGTGCTTTCCATGAGGGTACATATTGGGATTTAAAAGCCAGCCTACTTCAGGAAAAAACCCCTTTTAACGCTCAGTTAGTGGCGCTAGGAGGCACAAAAGTGGCTACAGGCAGCGATTTTGATCCCGCCACCGGAAAAATTACCGCTGGGCGCAATGTCGTGTTGCTGAGTGAGGAACAAGCCGAAGCTCTGAAAGAACGACTGACGGGTAAAACTTGGAATGTCAACGACATTGAAGAACGCCCAGTTACCCGCAAACCCGCCCCACCCTTTACCACTTCAACGCTGCAACAAGAATCTAACCGCAAATTGCGCCTTTCAGCAAGAGACACCATGCGGGTTGCCCAAAATTTGTACGAGCAAGGGTATATTACCTATATGCGTACAGATTCGGTACATTTGTCAGAGCAAGCGATCGCAGCTGCCCGGAGTTGTGTAGAAGAAAAATATGGCAAACAATACCTCAGCCCGCAACCTCGGCAATACACCACCAAATCCAAAGGCGCACAAGAGGCACACGAAGCCATTCGCCCCGCAGGTAGCAGTTTCCGTACCCCTCAAGAAACTGGGTTAGGCGGCAGAGAATTTGCGGTATATGACCTAATTTGGAAGCGCACCGTCGCCTGTCAAATGGCTGACTCTCGCCAAACCCAAATTACTGTCCAACTGCAAGTTGAAGATGCTGGTTTTCGTTCCTCTGGGAAGCGCATAGATTTTCCTGGCTACCTCCGCGCCTACGTCGAAGGTTCTGATGATCCCGAAGCCGCATTAGAAGACCAAGAAGTAATTTTACCACCCTTAAAAGTTGGGGATCATCCAACTTGTACAGAACTAGAAGCGGTGGGACATGAAACCCAGCCCCCAGCTAGGTACACCGAAGCAAGTTTAGTCAAAACCTTAGAAAGCGAAGGTATTGGTCGTCCTAGTACCTACGCCAGCATCATCGGCACTATCATCGACAAAGGTTATGCCCAGTTGGTGAGTAATGCCTTGATTCCTACCTTCACCGCTTTTGCTGTCACTGACTTACTGGAGAAACATTTCCCTGACATTGTTGACCCCAGCTTTACCTCAAAAATGGAGCAAACCCTAGATGATATCTCCACAGGTGAAGCCAAATGGTTGCCCTACTTGCAGAAATTTTATCTGGGTGAGCAAGGTTTAGAAACTCTGGTGAGGGAACAAGAAAGTCAAATTGATGCCACTATTGCTAGAACCGTAGTATTAGAAAATTTAGATGCTAAAGTCCGTATTGGTAAATATGGCCCTTACATCGAAGTCGAAAATGGTGATGGTGTTGTCACCGCTTCCAT
The DNA here is from genome assembly GCF_000332135.1 of Anabaena sp. PCC 7108. Classification (NCBI taxonomy): domain Bacteria; kingdom Bacillati; phylum Cyanobacteriota; class Cyanophyceae; order Nostocales; family Nostocaceae; genus Anabaena; species Anabaena sp. PCC 7108. The sequence continues at coordinate 2,525,776 of NZ_KB235896.1, read as the reverse complement.
TCCCAAAGACCTCACCCCCGCAGACCTCGACCCCAAACAGGTAGAAGTTCTACTGCGACAAAAAACCACAGGCCCCGACCAATTAGGTCGCCATCCCGAAACTGGTGAACCGATTTATGTGAAAATTGGTACTTACGGACCCTATGTCCAGTTGGGGGACAAAACCGACGAAAACCCTAAACCAAAACAAGCTTCCTTACCTAAAGGTGTGACACATGAAAATGTCACTTTTGACATGGCTGTGGGTCTTTTGGCGCTACCTCGAACCTTGGGAGTTCACCCACTCACTAATTGTAAAATTCAAGCTAGTTTGGGACGCTTTGGTCCTTACGTTGTTCATGACCAGGGGAAAGAGGGCAAAGATTACCGCTCCCTCAAAGCTGCTGACAATGTATTGACAATTTCCCTAGAACGTGCAGTCGAGTTATTATCGGAACCGAAAAAGGGACGCGCTTCTAGCACTAGCAAATCCAAAGCAGCTTTACGAGAACTGGGTACACATCCAGAGGACGATTCACCCATAAATATCTATGATGGCCCATATGGACCTTACATTAAGCACGGCAAAACTAATGTGAGTATTCCTGAAGGTCAAACAGTAGAAACGGTGACGCTGTCTACAGCCCTGGAATTGCTACAAGCTAAAGCATCTACCAAATCTACCCGCAAAACAACTAAATCAACGAATTCTAAAACTAAGTCAACCACCAAGTCATCAACGACAGGTGGAAAAAAGAAAGATACATCAAGTTAGGAAATCTTGACTGGGAATGTGGGGACTGGGGATATAGAGATTCATTTGTAGCTTTAAGTGAGTGGATTAATATTCACCCCAGGAAATTAGTAAGTAGGTGGGCGTTAAAAATTGTCGTTGGGGTAAGGCAGGGAGCAGGGGGCAGGGGGAAAGAGGGTTTCAGCCCTATTTACTTTTCTTCACATACCTTTAAATTTTTCTGTTTACCTACTTACCCCACCTTCCTCTTTTCCCAATTTTGGCAAGCGGTCTCTTTTTTTAGCTCGGTTCAGAGTTCCCTGTGAAAAGTCTCCACCAATGAATTTAATTTTGTCCAACTACTTACTAATTACCTCTTACCCAATCAACAAAATCATGTGGTACTCTAAGAAGTAAGGTTTGTAAACAGTAACAATAAACTTGCTCAAATCAAACTAAATTGTTCCCAAACATCCATGTAGGTAAGCGAAAAACACAAAACCAAATTAATTGGCTTATACCCTAGATGTGTGAGTTTATCAACCGCGTTAGAAACCAAAAGTGGAACAAAACACTAGTTTCTACGAGGAAAGTTAATTAAAATTGAGGTAGTATCTCAGGAGCGGTCAGTTCAATGGACTATATAGAAAAGGTACTGGAAAAGCTGAAAGAATTGGCGCGGAAGCTAATTGAAGCATTGCTAGGTCCAGAGGCACAAGCGGAACCGGAACTGATTCCGATTCCTGTGAATGAACGGTCACGCCGTCGTTAATAACCTCAAGGTTTTGGAGTTGACGTTGATACCTTTAAGTATTTTAGTACTGCATGGGCCAAACCTGAATTTACTAGGACAGCGAGAACCGGGTATTTACGGTTCTCTAACCCTAGAGGATATTAATCGCCTCTTAGAAGCAGAAGGATTAAAGTTCCAGGCAAAAATTACGACTTTACAGTCAAATCATGAAGGAGTTTTACTAGATACTATTCACGGGGCTTTAGGGCAATATCAGGGAATTGTGATTAATGCCGGAGCATATACCCATACAAGTGTAGCTTTACGCGATGCCATCGCTGCTGTAAACTTACCTACGGTAGAAGTACACCTGAGTAATATTTATCGTCGAGAAGATTTTCGACATCATTCTTATATCGCCCCGGTAGTGATTGGTCAAATTAGTGGTTTTGGTGTCCAAAGTTATTTGTTGGGTTTACAAGCACTAGTACAGCATCTAAGAAAAGACGAAGTTTAAAATTATGCTGTAAATTTTAGTCTTTGGACTAAATGCTGCCATCTAAACTCCAAAATCTAAACTCCAAAATCTAAACTCCCAAATCGTATGCGTTATTCTCTCGTAAATCGGGTTAGAGGTATTTTTCTGGGAGCGTTCCTAGGGGAAAATTTAGCTAGACAGAATCCTGGTAATTTAGGTAATGTAGCGATTCTGGGTAGCAAAAGTTTAATTGCAGCAGGTAGATTAGATTTAGATGATTGGTTAAGGCTTTACCAACAAGCCTCTGTAGAGGTAGAAACAACAGAGACTGCTTGGGGAAAAATAATTTTAGCCACTTTACCAGTGGCAATTTTTTTTCATGAAGATGATATTAAACTTAAACAAAACCTACAGCAAGTATTACAAATTTGGCAGATTGAGCCGATAATACAAGATGCGGCTCTAGTTATAGGATATGCGATCGCACAATCTCTAACAGAAAAACTCCACCCGCGAACTCTCATTCCCCAAACAATTTCTTTTCTGGGAAAGACACCAACTTCCTTACCACAAAATTTATTCACAGTCAATAGCTTATTACAACAAGGAGCGGGATTAGAACAAGCGCGAACTGAGTTGAGTAAGCAAGAAGAACTGAGTAACAATATTGCATTAGCCTTTTACTGCTTTTTGAGTACATTAGAAGACTTCCGGCTGGCAGTTTTACGGGCTACTGATCAAAATAATCATCGAATGCCAAATATCTGGTCTTTAAAATCACAAACCATAAGTGCAATTACTGGGGCATTATCAGGCGCATATAATAGTACAACAGGTATTCCCGTAAATTGGCAGGTTTCATTCTCAGTCACAAAGCCAGCATGGGGAATGGGTAGTTTTGCCCAGATATTAGAATTAGCTGATGCACTGGTAGGAGTCTGGTCAGGACTTTATGACCTTGAGCCAGAGAAGAGTGTATTATCAGACTTAGATTCACTGTTAATATTTGCCGCACCACGGGTTATTCGCCCGCGCTAAAAAATCATTGTCTGGCAACAGCATTTAATATGCATTGGAAAATCAACTGGTATAATTCACTGAAGCTAAAGCTGAAAAAGCAACGGAGTGTCAAAGTAATTCGTAATTATTCAGTAACAATTGTCTTGTTTTGGGTGATCAAAGTAAGCAACTACAGCCAGAGGTAATGAAAACGCAGCAATTTTTGCAATCTTTGACCCAGCAATTGAGGCAATGGCGCAGACAGTACAAAGTGTTATGCCGTAAAATCAGGTGGCTGAATGTGTTCAGCAGTCCCAAAAGCCAAAGCCATAATCAGAAAACCTACAGGATTATCCTCAAAAATCTACTCCTGTATTTATTATCCAAGACTGATCAAAAGAGACACCGAAAACGAACATTAGCACCCAAATCAACGGCAAAATCTCTCAGAAATAAAGTTTTCTGTTGGCTGCATGAAAAGCGTTCTTCCGTAATTTTGGTCATGGCGATAGTATCCCTCACGGGTGTGATGGGTCATCAATTATACAACCAGCCCCAGATGAAAGTTGGAACTATTGCACCGCAAACATTTATTGCCCCCTATTCTGCCAGCATAGAAGATCAGAAACAAACAGAAGCGAAGCGCAAAACAGTTACGACAAATTCCGTTCCAGTATTGATGATCGATGCTAAAAAAAATGAACAAATCAAAAAACATTTGCAGCGAGTTATAGATGAAGGTAATGAAATTCGTGCGGTAGCGGGGTCTTTTCCTTTTTTCGATATTTCAGTTTTGCCTATTCCTACCCAGCGCTATCTCCGCTCTTGTCTAGAATCAGAGTGGCAACAGCTATTAGTAACTTTAGAAAATACTCAAAAACCATATTTAAAATTTTCCAAACCCAAGCTGGGTCAAGCAGCTAAAAAAATACCTTCTAAATCATCTACTCCTACAGTTCAGCAGGGAAATAATCAGATATTCCCCGCGTCACCAAGTCATCTTCTTGAGTTTAATCAAGCGTTGTTGGAAATAGACGCTTACCGACTTACAACATCAGAAAAAGATTCATCTTCACTAATTACTCAAATATCTGAAAGCAGGAAGAAATATTTTCAAGCTAACGCTAAACTTTTACAAATAGAGAATGAAAGTTCAGAAAGAGTTTATGTAGAAACATCCCTATTGGAATTGTCAGATCAAAACTGGGCAGAAACCCAAAAAGGAATCCATCAAAGTGCAGAGCGAATACTCACCCAAGGGCTACCCTCAGGACTACCACGTCGCATTTTAGAGGATGCAGTAAGCCTACAAGTACAAGTATCTGTACCTGGAGAAGCCGAATCATTAGCAACTAAAGTTTTGTTAACTGTACTGAAACCGAATCTGACGCAAGATAAAGAACAAACGAAACAGCAAGCTCAACAAGCAGTTGAGAAGGTTTCATCTGTAATGGTAGACGTGCGGCGCGGGGAGGTGATTGTTAAAAAGGGAGAACGGATTACAGAATGGAAATTTGATGTCCTAGAGGAGTATCACTTGATTCGCCGACAGGTGAATTGGCTAAATTTAATAGGATTAGCAGGCTTGGTTAGCGTTGCTATTGGCATTTTTGTGTGGCTAGAACGGCGGATTGATAGTCAGTTGCGAGAACGCGATCGCTTGTTGATATTGCTACTAGCTATTAGTGTCCCTAGTGTGATAGCAATGGGTGTACAATATACCACTTGGAGCGCTATTGGTTTATTGTTAGGTAGTTTCTACGGCTCGATTTTGGCTGTAACAGTTGTCGGGCTGCTATCGCTCATACTACCAATAACCATAGAAATTAGTAAGATGGGGCTGCTGGCTGGTGCGGCTGGGGGAATCTTGAGCAGTTGTGTAGCACAAAGATTGCGATCGCGCGAAGAACTGGCATTATTAGGTATTTTTACTGCCTTAACCCAAGGGGGTATTTATTTACTTTTAAATATAATTGTTGGCGCAGCATTCCGGTCTAGCTGGTATCTTGTCTTGCAAGAGTCAGCTTTTTTCGCTTTATCTGGTTTGGCATGGAGTATTATCGCCTTGGGGTTAAGTCCTTATCTGGAAAAACTGTTTGATCTCACTACCCCGATCCGCTTGGCAGAATTAGCAAACCCCAACCGTCCTTTGTTAAAGCGACTGGCTACAGAAACACCGGGAACTTTTCAACATACTTTGTTCGTTGCGACTCTGGCTGAAGCTGCGGCTAAACAACTGCGCTGCAATGTCGAATTAGTTAGGGCTGGCACGCTATACCATGATATCGGGAAAATGCACGACCCTCTGGGATTTATTGAAAACCAAATGGGTGGCTCAAATAAACATGATACAGAAATTAAAGACCCCTGGAAGAGTGCAGCCATAATCAAAAAGCACGTTACAGAAGGCTTGGTGATGGCAAAAAAACATAGTTTACCCACAGCAATTCAGGCTTTTATTCCCGAACATCAGGGAACAATGGCGATCGCTTATTTTTATCACCAAGCCCAGCAAATGGCGAAGGAAGACCCGACTATAACGGTAGACAAAGCTGATTTTTCTTATGATGGACCGATTCCTCAATCACGGGAAACAGGAATTGTCATGTTAGCAGATTCTTGTGAAGCAGCGTTGCGAAGTCTCAAAGATGCTACTCCAGAACAAGCATTAAGTATGCTTAATAATATTTTGCGTGCTAAATGGCAAGATGAACAATTAATAGATTCGGGATTGACAAGGGACGAAATGTCAAAAATTGCCCAAATCTTTGTGGATGTTTGGCAACAATTTCATCATAAACGGATTGCTTATCCAAAATTAAAAGCTGGTAGTTAAGTAAGTTACTAATCATGAATGAAGAGGTGACAGAGATCACTTTCTCAGGTTACACTTAACTGCCAAAATATATAATGCCAAGATTTTTACACCTGAAACTGTTAGATTGTAAGGCTTTTGGGAAATTATATATTTACCACTTTTGAGAGATTTTCAGTCAATGAGCATGAGATTCACAGGAAAAATTAGGGCTATTAGTTTTAAGGAAGGTAAAGCTGGTCTTGGATTTATTGATTCTGATAGACCAATACCTGGACATGAAGGTGACATCCTTTTTTTCGCTGATAAGCTAATTGGCATCGGTATTGAATATGTAGAACGAGCAGATTTAGTAGAATTCAGTGTTACAGAATGGAAGAGAAAAGATGGCAATATCCAAAAAATTGCCGAAGAAATACGCTTTTTAAATAAATCTATCAGCTTAACAGGTGTTATTAATTGGGTAAGTGTAGAGAAAGGCAACGGCTTTATCAAAACAGATAAACCCTTAGATAGTTTGAATAAAGATTTATTCTTCTTTAAAGAAGATTTAGAAGAAATAGAAATAGAAAATATTGCCAAAGGAGATCAGGTTGAATTTATAGTACAAATCATAAATTATAGAGATGGAAGAGTTATTAAATCAGTTAAAAATATTCGACTGCTTGCACCTAGAGTTAATCAAACTACAGAATTATTAACTAATACACCAACTTCTGATATAGAATTAGTTCCAAATTCACCAATTTCTCATATAAAATTAGTTTCAAATTCATCAACTTCTGATATAGAGACGTTCAATCTCAAATTAGTTAAGGAAAAAATTTGCTTATCATTGGGTAGTTACAAAACACTATCAGATCCATCAGAGTTTGAAGATTATACATTCATGATTCTCAGGCTACTTGGTATCCACAGCTTGTATCAATATGACAAAAAAAATCAAGCTGGTAGAGCAGATGGTTTTTTCATAATTGGTAGTCTTGCAGTTATGTACGACTGTACTCTTAGAAATAATTTTGAAGAACATAAAAAAGAACAAATTGAAAATTATGTCAATAAATTGAAGAATTCTCAGATCACAATTGATTTCAGATTAACAGATGGTGGTGTTAGAAAAAAAACTCTGCAAATTCAAGGTAAAAATTGTCAGGTATGGATAATCAGCAAAAATATCACTAGGGAATTGTACGATGTTGATGGAATTCGGGTTAAAGAAGTTTCGGTTCAAGATTTAATTAAAGTCTTTAATAAAAGACTTTATTCAGATGCCTTTGAAGAAGACGAACTATCAGCAAATCTAGCAGTAATAGATAAATCTTAATTTTTCCTAGGCTATAACCTTGAAAATCTGTCGATTTATCCGATAGTGATGAAAGAGAGCTAAAATAATTCCGGAAATCTTGATTCAGACAAGACAACTTTAATATCGACTTAAAATTAGAAAGCCGATTTGAAATAACCCAACAACAAAACCCAAAACTCCACCTAAAGTCACAATTGATTGTAATTCATTTTTAACAATTCCCTCAATTGCTGCTTCTAAATCAGCAGGTGAAGTTGATTTTACTCGGTCAACAATCACTTGATCTATCGATAAAATGGGAATGACTTGGGCAACAATCGCTTCTAAATCTCTTTCCAAATACCGTTCCAAAATTAAAGCCAATTCTTGAGCAACAACTTCCAAGGAAGTACTGACAACAGGGGAATTACTCAAACGCTTCAGCAACACGACAGAAATATTTTCCCAATCGGCTGATTCCGTTAATTCTTGTAATAAACTGCTACCACTATTTTGCAAGTAATGACGAACACTATCCCTGGTAGTTTTTCTTAATTGACGGACTGTACCAATTGGTAAATTTTGGAAAGATAAATCTTGTAATAATTTTCTGAAGCGATCGCGCATTTGCAAATCTTGAATTAATTCTTGCAAGCGCTTATTACTGGCTTCTTTTTCATCTAAGCAAAATGTTCGTAACCTGGTGAGAGTATTGCGTAAACCAAATAGATTAGCAACTACCCAGTAAGTACCGCTGGTTTTTTCCCGAAAGCTGTCATCAATAGTTTGAATTGTCCGATCTGTTAAAAAATCAACTATTGCTTGTCGTAATATATCCGGTGGTAAAACTACCTCTAACAGCCAATCAGCTAACCTGATGGATTGTTCTTCACTCAGTTGAAATTCTAGCAACACCTGATCAAAAATTTGGTTGATCTGTGTTTCTAAAAAGTTCTCTTGTCGCGCCAGAGTTTTGAGGAGACGTGGTAATGACTCCCCTAATAAATCTCGTAAAATTGCGGCTACAACTTTGGCACTTTTTTGATTTTTATCACCTTGAATTTGTTCAGTAGCCAGCCGCAATAACCAGAGAATTGCGCTTTGTACTCGTTCAGTTTGTAGGAGCCGTTTAGCCAGTTTTTGTAATTCATCTGGCGTTAACAACGATCCCATAATGGTATTGGAAATTTTTTGAGCCAGACGCTCCTGATTGCTAGGAATCAATCCAGGAGTGAACGGTACTCTTCGTCCAAAAATATAAATCGCTCGGTAAGGGCGAAATAACATTTTGATAGCTATATCATTTGTGAAATAGCCAATAATTCCACCCAGAATTGGGGGTGATACATAAAGCCAAAGATGAGACCAATCCACAGGATTTTGGATTAGAGAACGGGGAATAGGGATGGGGATGGGAAAAAAACAGGGTAGTAGGGAGCAAAGACGAATATTCTTACTCTTAACCCTCTGTCTTTTCTACCAGTTACCCAGCAATCACTTGATTACTACTAATACCCCCATCATACCGTTAGAGATGGGGTAATGTGTAGCGTTGACAAAACCGACTTGATGGGCTAACTCTACCTGCTCTCTCCCAATGGGGAAGCGATCTAAGCTTGGACTGATATAAGCATATTCTTCCTTGACTCCTAAATTAGTAGCCATGGGAACAACTAAATTGTCCAAATACCATTGCTGAAAGGCGCGAAATGGTATTTCACTTGGTCGATGAAAGTCTAAAATTGCGGCTTTGCTACCAGGTTTGAGAACGCGATATATTTCTTGCAAACTGCGGGGAATATCTTTAACATTTCTTAAACCATAGCCCATGGTGACTGCATCAAATTGATTGTCCTGAAAGGGTAAATTCAGAACATCCGCTTCTAACCAAGCTATCTCTCCTTGGTGATAATAGGTAAGAGCGCGTTCTTTGGCAGTTTCCAGCAATTTGGGGGAGAAATCTACTCCACAAACCTTTCCCGTCATTCCTACCCGCCTTGCTAACCTAAAAGTTAAATCGCCGCTACCGCAACACAAATCCAAGCAAGTATCACCGGGTTGAGCTGCGCTCCATTTAACTGTCATTTCTTTCCAGATCCGGTGTTGTCCCAAACTTAACCAGTCGTTTAGTTGGTCGTATACTGGAGCAATACGGTTAAAAATGTCACGAATTTCATTACTCATATCATATTTGCTTAATTACAAAAGAAGGGAACAGTGAACAGTGAACAGTGAACAGTGAACAAATAAAAAACTTTAGTTCTGAGTTTAAAGCTCAGTCAAAAAAAGGATGTTTTTACAAGGAGAGTGACACGAAAAAAACAGTGTCATTATTTCAATCTCATGTTTTTAAACATGAGTTTTTTCTGTTAAGAGTTGCTTCCTGTTCCCTCTGAATGATTAAAAAACGCTCCACGTCACTGCGTCAGAGTATCCTCCCATTTCCGCGTCAGCCTTAATTATAAGTTTTTAGGACTTAGGACTTCCGAATTGACAAAAAACATCAAATATGATGTCTGGGTTTTGTGTCTCTTTTCAGGTGCGTCAGATATAGGAAATTTATTAATTGTGCCAAATTATCGAGTCTGACGCACCCTACTAATATGCTGTTCCCAAAGCCTATAATCACCAATTATCGTTGACTCAGATCATGTCTAATTTATATAGTACGTAAGTTCTAGTTTTTAACTGAACACGATGTGATTAGTGGTTAATATTTGTCTTTTTAAATACACATTATTGCTAGGCTGGCAGATGGCTTCCTGCTAGAGCGATCGCTACTAGTTCCACTGATAAGTGAATCAGTTTGAGTTCATCTGCCCTTAAAATACAAGGTTCTTGCCACTGTAGTGATAACACCCCCAACATTTCATTTCGATAATTAATGGGGATGATTAAATGAGCTTTAACTCCAGCATCCTGGTAGTAACTAAGACTACTAAGGCGAGGATCTTTAGATATATTTAAGGACGATTGTATTTGATGAGTGGCGATCGCTTCCTTTGTCAATGGATCTTGAGAAAGCCAGTTTTTAACTATACCAGTTTTACTGTAAACACCTTGCGTTGCAACCAAAACATTTTCTTCAATGAGTTGTATAATACAACCATCGGACGTAAATGTCTCACTAAAAGCCTTGGCAATTGGTGCAAGAATTTCCTCTAAGCCGGAAGCTGCTTGAGTTACCTCCACTAAAACAGTCAAAAGATCAATTTGGGCATTAGCCCGACGCAATTCTTCAGTTCTTTGTTTAAGCAAATCATAGGTCGCTGCTGCTCTTTGTACAACCTCCTTCAATTCTCCAGAGTCCCAAGGTTTGGTAATGTATTTAAAGACTTGTCCGCTATTAATCGCTTCTACCAAATCTTCAATATCAGTAAACCCAGTGAGAATAATTCTCACCGTGTCAGGAAACTGTGGTAAAGTCTTGCTCAGAAATTCGGTTCCTTTCATTTCTGGCATTCGTTGATCAGATATAATTACCGCCACCTCCCCTTGTTGTTCCAACAATTGCAAAGCGCTCATACCACTATCAGCTTTGAGGACATCAAAATCTCGACGAAAGGTGCGATACAGTAGATCCAGATTATCTGGTTCATCATCAACTACTAAAATTTTCAGCTTTTTTGAACGTTCACGGGTACTTAATGGAGAAGTAGCTTGATTAAATTCGAGATTGGGATTATTCATAAATTAATTTCATATCTTCACGTTTTTGTTATATTCCATACTAAGCTGAGTTGAGAAGACTCTATTAGTTATTTAGTATTGGGAAATAATTATTTTCCTGCGGACTAATTAGGATACAGAGAATAGCAGCAAAGATGCTGACAGGCTTAATATTTATTCATAGGAAAATCTCTAGATTATGACTGAAGTATCACCAAACGCTCAAAATTCTGATAATGTAGCCAACGACATGGCACAAGAATTACTAGTTAAGCTGAGACAAAAGCAAGGTAACTGGGTGGAATGGGGAGTAGCTATTGCTTATCTCCAAAAGGCCAATTACAATCCCCAAGAAATCTTTGAAGCCACTGGATTTGAGCCAATCCAACAAAATCAGTTAATTGTTGGTTCTCAAGTTTATAGTTCTTTAGAAAAGTTTGGCGCATCAGAGGACACAAGAGCATACTACGGTATGAGGGCTAGTGATATTTTGTATGAACTACGCCTACTTGCACAAGAAGATCGAGCGGCAGCAGCGGATTTAATTTTCCTCCATAAACTTGATGTAGACGAGGTGAGAGACATTGCCAAAGCAATTAAAGATTTTTCCCGTTTTTCCAGCCCACCAGAGGGTTTTACGGCTCATCCAGGGGATGCAGTAGCTTATCAAGTTTGGAAGTTGGCTAGGCAGAACTCAGACTTACAACAGCGATCGCGTTTAATTGCTAAGGGGTTGCGCTTTGCTCACTCACCAGCAGCTAGAAAACAAATAGAACAATTACTAATTGATTTTACCAACATCGCCAGTAAACCAGCCCCGATTTTACCCTTTTTCCGACTAGAGTCAGATGAAGATTTACCTCGACTTGTACCTGTTGTGGGTGAGTTGCCATTGTCACCACAGGATTTGAAAGCTGTACCCATAATCACAGAAACTGGACCATTTCGCATCGTCAAATTTACTGGAGAACAAGCTTGGGTATCCTTACCAGGTTGGTACGTGCTACGATCTGCTGAAGACCCAGTAGTAATTATTGCTAGTAGCGATATCTTCCCCAACCCTACCCACATTAAAATAGAACCTGTGCTGGTGGTAATAGATCGCGCTCAAAGAGAATGGGATGCGTCTAGTTACTTTGCAGTTGATAATGCTGGTGAAATTGATTTTCAGTGGTTTGAAACTGCACCAGAAAATCCTCTATTGGGGAAAGTAATTGTAATTTTACGTCCTAAGAAAGTTCTTGATGAAGAATTTACCAAGGATGCTTGGCAGATTGATGAATAAGATTGGGTAATTCGTAATTTAGGACTTACGCAAAAAACACTCAAACTCCTCTTCCTCTGTGTTCTCTGTGTCCTCTGTGGTTCGTTATTCCGTAGAGTTTTCCCATTGCCAAATTACGAATTACTACATCGATAAAGCTGATAGGGAAATTGACCGATACGATAGTGCTGGGTAGGTTCTATATTACAAGTAATTTGCCCAGTAATTGTTAATTTTTGCGGGTAATCTTGTTTTCTCATCCCTGAACCTACAAACCATAAATTCAACTGGGATAAATTACTAACAGAAATTTGAGCAAGCTGGTTATTTAAGTCAGAAAAATCAGGATATTTATGTACAAAAGCCAAACTATCCTGATCTAATTTGCTGTTTATTTCATGACTTCTGAGTTGTTCTAA